>NZ_CEZBFX010000007.1:0-83813 GCF_982964205.1 Roseofilum sp.
TTTTTCTCTTCTGCCAGGGTCATAGGAATTACAGGACGTTGTACACAGGATGGGAAAGTCTCCAATTGTTTAGGATACCACGATCGAGCTACAGTTTCTCAGAGCAAAAATTGGTCGTTTTAAATCTGGCACTGAATTCTAAGCTGAGATTGAAGAATTTTGTATTTGCCAAAATTGAGCGACTCGCGCTTGCCATTGAGGCCAAAAATGGCTCATTTTTTGAGGTTCAAATAATGTGACATGGGCTAGATTGGGAGTGGAGAAAATCAGTAAAGCATGAGTAATTTTTAAGTCGTTGGGTGGAAATTGAGAAAACCTAGGAAATGTTAAGTTGGAGTGAGCAAGCGTAGATTGGGAATATCTAAAAAATCTTTCACATTGTGAGTAACCAAGGGCAGATCGTGGCGTAACGCAGTTGCTGCAACCCAGGCATCTTGGGGCGAAATCGGCTTTCCTATTCTTTGGCGATTTCCCCGAATCTTTGCCCACTGAAGACACAGGAGTTGATCGCTGGGAATGACCAAGTAATTAGACAAATACGATTCTAATTGTAGCTGTCGGCGATCGCCCCACTGACGAAGTATGGCCCATTGAAACAGTTCAGCTACAGTCATAAAAGAAAGAGCTAATTGATGACCCATCAAAAGCGGCATATAGGGTTGGGCATAATCACTACCCTTGAAGATAAAAGAACTGATATCTATATCAATTAAAATCACCGTCATACGATACCTTTTTAACTCTGTGTGTTTCTGGGATTAACTATCCGAATTTCTTTCCCTTTGTTCCCTAAGAAACTTTAAAAAATCTTCAACTGTATCTTCTTCTGGCCAAAACTCAGCTACCCATTCCTGGGCATCCTGAAATGTTCTCGGATGTTGATGTTTCATTAACTGAGATAGAGATACTCCTTGCCAAAACTCAGCATTCTTGTTTTCCAGATCGCTGATCTCATCAGAAGACCTGTAATGAGCTTGTAACCGGCTTAGAAGCTGCTCTTGTTCTTGCAATGATAACCGATTAATCGCTTGCATAACTGCTTCCATTTTTGGACTCATTTTAATAAAAAAATAACCTAATTTTCTTCATGATAACTCAAAAGAATTGATAAGACTACTGTAGGATGTTATCCAGTTGGCTTGGGTCAACCCTAATTGAGTTAGAGTTTATGTCTTCTTTGATCAAAAAATCTACTGATCGCCCGATCGCGACCTCCCTTACTCAGAAATCAGAACCCTTTGCCAGCAGAGAGCCAGACCTTTGTGGGACTCCAGAAGGGTTAAAATTGCTCAAAAGCTCTTATCCACGTTACCCTAACCAGTTAGGGTTAAAAAAAATGACCCATTTCCCAGATAATGGGGTAATAGAGTAGGGGTATCTTACAATATCTATTTGGTGTTTCCCGCCCTAGAGCGGATACGGGAAACCTCCCCCCTAGTCGGAATCATATTCATGTCGGCGATAGCCGAAATACATACCCAAGGGAATAAGGATCGTAGAGGAACCTCCAATATGTACACCCAGGTTAAATCCAACATTCGTCGTGTCACTGTACCAGAAACAGAGCCAGCTAATGGCATAGATGGGGAAACCCTGAAGGCGATCGCCGCAGAACTGGTCACCCAAGAGATGGATTCTCCAGACCTATCGTCTGCTCCCCCAGTCATTGAGAAAGGGGGCGAGGGGCGGAAAATTATTAAAATTGTGTACATCGTCATGGAGGCACAATACCAAAGTGCCCTTACCCAAGCGGCTCAAACGATTAACCGCAGTGCAGCGAAACATCAAAATCAAGTGGGTATAGAACTGAGCGGGTACTTAATTGAAGAGCTACGCAACCCGGAAAACTATGCCGAGTTTGAGCGGGATATGAAGACGGCTAATATCTTCATTGGCTCCTTGATTTTCATTGAAGATTTGGCCGATCGCATTGTAGCTACAGTTGCCCCCCATCGCGATCGCCTGGATGCCGCGGTGATCTTTCCCTCCATGCCCCAAGTAATGCGCCTGAATAAGCTCGGTAGCTTTAGCATGGCGCAATTGGGGCAATCGAAGAGCGCGATCGCCTCGTTCATGAAAAAACGTAAGGAATCGAGCGGTTCCTCCTTCCAAGACGGAATGCTCAAACTCCTGCGTACCCTGCCCAAAGTCCTGAAATACATGCCCATCGAAAAGGCTCAGGATGCACGCAACTTCATGCTCTCGTTCCAATATTGGCTGGGTGGCTCTCCGGAAAACCTGACCAACTTCGTGCTGATGTTGGCGGATAAATATGTTCTCGATAGCGAGCAGAAACTGAGCTACTCTGACCCGGTGGTCTATCCAGACCTGGGCATCTGGCATCCCATGGCCCCAAAAATGTTTGAAGACCAACAGGACTATTTTGACTGGTACAACAGCCGGGATGATATTTCTGACGACCTCAAAGACCCCCTCGCTCCCTGTGTCGGTATTGTCTTGCAGCGCAGCCACCTGGTGACCGGGGATGATGCCCATTATGTGGCTATTGTTCAAGAACTCGAATCTAGAGGAGCCAGAGTCATTGGGACATTCGCCGGTGGTCTCGACTTCTCCAAACCGGTGGATGCTTATTTCTGGAATCAACGCACGGAAAAACCCATCGTTGATACGGTAATTTCCTTAACCGGGTTTGCCCTCGTCGGCGGGCCAGCTCGGCAAGACCATCCGAAAGCGGTAGAGAGCCTCAAGCGCCTCAACCGGCCTTACATGGTGGCTCTACCCTTGGTTTTCCAAACGACGGAAGAGTGGGAAGCCTCCGAGCTGGGACTGCACCCGGTACAAGTGGCCCTTCAGATTGCCATTCCTGAACTGGATGGAGCTATTGAACCGATTATTTTATCGGGAAGAGATGCAGCCACTGGAAAGGCGATCGCCCTCCAAGATAGGATCGAGTCGGTTGCTGCTCGTGCCCTCAAATGGGCTAACCTGCGGCGCAAACCCAAACTGGATAAGAAAATCGCCATCACGGTTTTTAGCTTCCCCCCCGATAAGGGTAATGTGGGAACAGCAGCTTATTTAGATGTATTTGGCAGTATCTACGAAGTGGTTCGCGCCCTGCGAGATAATGGCTATGATATTGGCGAACTGCCCGAATCGCCCAAAGATCTGATGGAAGCAGTGATCCACGATGCCAGCGCCCAATATGCTTCCCCAGAGTTGAATATTGCCCATCGCATGTCCGTGGCGGAATACGAGCGCCTGACTCCCTACTCCGAGCGTCTAGAGGAAAATTGGGGCCCGCCTCCGGGACATCTCAATAGCGATGGTCAAAATCTGTTGGTATATGGGAAACACTTCGGGAACCTGTTTATCGGAGTACAGCCTACGTTTGGTTATGAAGGTGACCCCATGCGGTTGCTGTTCTCGCGCTCTGCGTCTCCCCACCATGGCTTTGCGGCTTACTACACTTATCTGGAGAGAATTTGGGGCGCGGATGCAGTGCTGCACTTCGGAACCCATGGCTCCCTAGAATTCATGCCTGGGAAACAGATGGGGATGTCAGGCGAATGCTACCCCGATAATCTGATTGGTTCGATTCCTAACCTCTATTACTACGCGGCGAATAATCCTTCCGAGGCTACGATCGCCAAACGCCGAGGTTATGCGGCCACTATTTCCTATCTCACGCCTCCAGCGGAAAATGCAGGCTTGTATAAAGGGTTAGCCGAACTGAGCGAGTTGATCGGTTCCTATCAACAGCTTAAGGACACCCCCAGGGGCGAACAAATTGTGCTGACAATTATCGAGAAATGTCGTCAAGTGAACCTGGATCAGGATATCCCAGCCCTGGTAGGGGCGGGTTCACCAACATCTGGGGGACAAGACCAAACAATTGCAGAACCCGCCCCCGCCCTATCGTTGGAAGAACGGGATAATCTCGTGGGTCAGGTGTACAACAAACTGATGGAGATTGAGTCGCGCTTGTTACCTTGTGGCTTGCATGTAGTTGGGAAACCTCCGACAGCGACCGAGGCGATCGCCACTTTGGTCAATATCGCCAACATCGATCGCCCCGAAGACGGCATCGAAAGCCTGCCCCGGATCGTCGCCCGCAGTATCGACCGCGACATCGACCAAATCTATGAAAGCAGCGATTTAGGGGTACTCGAAGACGTAGAACTCTATAACAACATTGTTCAAGCCACCCGCGCCGCCGTCACTGCCCTGGTGGAAGAACAAACCAACGCTGAAGGTCGGGTCTCCTTAGTTTCTCGGTTGAACTTCTTCAACATGGGTAAAAAAGCACCATGGATTGCCAAACTCCATGACTTGGGTTACACCAACGTGGACGAACCGGCCCTCAAGACCCTGATGGAATATCTAGAATTCTGTCTCGAACAGGTCTGCGCCGATAACGAACTGGGTGGTCTCTTGTCCGCTCTCGAAGGTCAATATATCCTCCCTGGGCCCGGTGGTGACCCCATCCGTAACCCCGACGTACTGCCCACCGGTAAAAATATTCACGCCCTCGATCCCCAGTCCATTCCCACTGAAGCAGCCATCAAGTCAGCCAAAAAAGTGGTGGATCAACTCCTGGAGCGCCATAAAGCCACCAACAACGGTCAACTCCCCGAAACCATTGCCACCGTTCTCTGGGGAACCGACAACATCAAAACCTTTGGCGAATCTCTAGCGCAAATCCTCTGGTTTGTCGGCGCTAAACCGGTTCCCGATGCCTTGGGACGGGTGAATAAGCTAGAGTTACTTTCCCTAGAAGAATTGGGACGACCTCGGATCGATGTCGTGGTCAACTGTTCTGGAGTCTTCCGGGATCTGTTTGTCAATCAAATGGCGCTGATGGATAAAGCCGTGAAAATGGCTGCTGAAGCGGACGAACACCCAGAAATGAACTTTGTCCGCAAACATGCCATGCAGCAAGCCGACGAATTAGGCATTAACCTGCGTCAAGCGGCCAGTCGGGTTTACTCGAATGCCAGTGGTTCCTACTCCTCCAACGTCAACCTGGCGGTAGAAAACTCCTCGTGGGAAGAAGAAACTGAACTGCAAGAGATGTATCTCAACCGGAAATCCTTCGCCTTTGATGCCGATAATCCTGGCATCATGAAGGAAAGCCGTCAGGTGTTCGAGTCTTCCCTCAAGAGTGCGGAAGTCACGTTCCAGAACTTAGACTCTTCTGAGATTAGCTTGACCGATGTTTCCCACTATTTCGACAGCGACCCCACCAAGGTGGTGAGTTCCCTGCGGAAAGATGGTAAGCAACCTGCTGCCTACATTGCCGATACTACTACCGCTAAAGGTCAAGTGCGCTCCTTGTCCGAAACCGTGCGCCTGGATGCGCGGACAAAACTGCTCAATCCCAAATGGTACGAGGGAATGCTCTCCCACGGCTATGAAGGGGTGCGCGAGTTGTCCAAGCGCCTGGTGAATACTTCGGGATGGAGTGCGACTGCGGGAGCGGTGGACAACTGGGTGTATGAGGAAACCAACGACACCTTCATTAAGGATGAGGCTATGTGTCAACGGTTGCTCAACCTCAATCCCCATTCCTTCCGTAAGGTGGTTAGCACTCTCCTAGAAGTGAATGGTCGCGGATACTGGGAAACTAGCGAGGAAAACCTCGACCGTCTGCGCCAGTTGTATCAGGAAGCAGAAGACCGCATTGAAGGAATTGATGATTAGATTGGGTTAATTCTCACGTCATCTGAGCATAATTGCGAATCATTGGGTAGAGACAAGGCGTACCTTGTCTCTACGTTTTATAGATCGTAGTGCATTGTTTCAGCTAAAATAGTGCATTTAGAGAAGGATGGGGAGGAATAAACCCATACCCTAATCCGTTGTTGCTATTGAAGTCATAACAAATAATTAAAGCAATTAAACACAATACTGCTGTTGGCAAATCAGGAAAAATAGAAGTTTATGCTCCTGAATTACCCGAAGGTCAAAACATAGAGGTCATTATTTTAGTCGATTCTGTCACTGAAGATACGACAGAATATTTATTTTCTACAGAAGCCAATAAAAAACAATTATTAGAAGCAATGGAAAGAGTAGAAAAGGAAGAGGGTTTAGTTGTCATTACTGAACAAGAATGGCATGAGAAATATAGTATTTGATCCCCAAGCATTTGAACAATTTAATCATTGGGCAGAAGAAAACCCTAAAGCCTACCAAAAAATTGTTATATCAAATCCCAAAACTCACGCTACACATCCATCCCTGTGTCCCTGCGTCAATCATCTGTAGCACACATCTAAGGATTTGATATAAAATGGTTTTAGCGTAATTTTGGAGCGATAAGAATGATTCAACCGGTAATTTTAGAGAAATTAGAGACATTACCAGAGTCTCTACAAATCGAGGTATTGCACTATATTGAATTCTTATCAGAACGGTATATAGAGAAAAAAGTCGAGCCAGAAGTGCAACAAAAAAAGCGACGAGCAGGATTGTTAAAGGGAAAAATTTGGATGGCAGAAGATTTTGATGCCCCTTTGGAAGATATGAAGGATTATATGTAATGCTACTCGATACTCATACGTTGTTGTGGTTTCTAGCTGATGACCCTAAGTTGCCATCAAGGGTCAAAAGTAGCATAGAAAATGCCGATCGGGTTAGGGTCAGTATGGCGACTGTGTGGGAAATTGCTATCAAAATTTCAATTAAAAAGTTGAAATTAGATTTTGAGTTTATGGAATTAGCTGATTTTCTTGCACAGACTGGGATTGAAACTTTAGATATTTCCTTTGCCGATCTTGAGCATTATAGAACTCTACCCCTTCATCATCGCGATCCATTCGATCGCATTTTAATTGCTCAAGCAATCACCAATTCTTTAATGATTGTCAGTGCTGACACGGCTTTTAATGCCTATCCAATTCAGAGGATGTGGACATAAGTTAAGATAAAGATTGATTATTTTAATTTGCCGGGTATGGGTTTATTCCTCCTCGTATTCTCACTCTCTCCCCACCTTGACTAATCATCCAACTCAAACAAGCCATGATTAGCCTAAACATAGATGAAATTCAACAAAATTTATCTGGATTTATCCAATTGATTCAAGAAGGTAATCGATTAATCATTACTCAGGAAGATCGGCCGATTGCTGAAATTCAACCGATATCAACCAACCTACCTCAGAAAACACCTCGTCCTATTGGTTTATGTGAGGGTGAATTTATTGTGCCTGATGATTTTAACGATCCCCTTCCTGAAGAAATTATAAAATTGTTTGAAAATCCATGAAAATCCTCTTGAATACTCATATTTTTCTCTGGCTGATTACGCACAATCGCTAACTGGATGAAAGATGTCGTAATGCTATTAGCAATCAAGATAACGAAGTTTATCTCAGCGTAGTTTGTGTGTGGGCAGCGATGATTAAATATCAACTGGGAAAATTGCCCTTACCAGAATCGCCGGAAATCTACCTTCCAAAACAGCGTGAAAGACACCCGATTCGTAGTTTATCTATTCATGAAAGCGCGATCTCTCAATTATTGTATAATTCTTTATAAATAGTGACGATCGCGCCAGAGAGACCCAGTATTATCATTTAAAGCGCCCTATCATATGTTCGGTTTCAGTCTTTGCGAGCCACCAGTTCGGCAATCTCACCTTCAGAATAGCGAATCGGAATATGTTGGGGACAGTTCTCGCTGTAAGCTTCCACATGGAATAGAATGACTCGCTCTATGCTTGCTGGATAGTTGGGGACTTGTAATTTTTGGGTAAGCTCCGTATCTCCTTCTACGACTTCTGCTCTTCCCCATACCTTCACCCGCTTGCGGTGACGATAGTCCATTAGAAATAAAAAGGCTTTATCATTGCTCGATAGATTACCCACGGTGATGTATTGAGCATTGCCACTAAAATCGGCAAAGCCTAGGGTTTTTTCATCCAATACCTTCAGAAAACCGGGTTCCCCTCCGCGAAATTGGATGTAGGGATAACCATTGGAGCTAACCGTTCCTAAATAGATTCCGTCTAGGGTGACGATAAAGTCGGCTAGTTCGGGAGTAATCGTATCATTACTGGGGCCTTTGGCAACATAGCGCTCATAGGTTTGGCGAGATCCTTATTGTTCTTGTACAGCTTTGACTTCGGGCGTAAAAGCAAGTTGTGCAAATTTGCGAGCCATAATCATCTCCTATGCTGTTTCAATGGTTGCCCTGTCTACTGATTTTCAGAATTTGAATAAATAGAGATGCCTTTAATTATATGAGCGATCGCGCAGTGAAACGGAGTTTTATCGCCACTTCTGCTAAATTAGGATAGGTTAGGCGATCGCTCTTTCGGACTGCGTCAGAGATCAACAAATTTAGCAGGTTCTAAATCCGAGAAGTCGAGTTACTTTAGAACGGTTTCCGTTGACGCAGGGAACGGAAACCCAACCCACTGAAGGCTAGTAATCCTACAATAGAAGAGGGTTCCGGTACAGATTTGGAGGGGTTTCGGATTGCCAACATTACGTCATCAAGGACTAATCCTCCATTGTCTCCTCCAGTATGATCGAAAATTAGATTTGCTGTTGTCAGTTGTTCTACAGTAAACTGCCGAGTAATCAGTCCAGCATCGAGTACAGAAAAAGTTTCTTCAAACAAAGTCCCCAAAGAAACAGTCAGATTATTGTTTTGTGTTCTACCAGGGTTTTGTCCTAACAAGTCAAAACTTAACTCCACAATTTGACCTGGATTGAATGTAAATGCTGTTTTGGAAACAACAGTCCCTGCATTGCGAGTTGTACCATCTAGGTCTAGAAAAAGTCCTTGACTAGGAAAGAAATCAAAGAATCCGTTACCAATCAAATCAACGGAACCATCAACTACATCCCAATTGGCCAAATCAAAATAGTTGAGTTCTCCAACACCACCATTTTCAGCATTAAAGTTATCTTCAAGGAGGATAGTTTGAGCAGATGCTGAAGGAATTTCGGTAGCCAAACCCAGAGTAGTACTGATGCCTACAGCTAATCCGAGTGGTAAGGATTTGATATTAAATAAATTCATACGTTATGACTCCTATACTGAGTATTCAACCACAGAGGCAATCGAAGCCTCTAATAAGTTAGTCAGTTTTTCGGAGCTGATTTTCTGCAAAATCACTGATTTTGTAATAAAACGTTACATTAGGAGCTAAATCTACGAATTCTCAGACTCAGCAAAATCACGGGTAAAATCCCCACGACCACTAATGCTAGAGCTGGGCCGGCTGCTTCGGCGAGGCGTTCATCGGCAGCCAGTTGATAAGTGCGGATAGCAAGGGTGTCGAAGTTAAAGGGACGGATGATTAAGGTGGCGGGGAGTTCTTTCATCACATCCACAAATACCAGGAGAGCCGCCGTTAATAGACTACCGCGTATTAGGGGGACGTGGATGCGCCACAGGGTCTGGGTGACTCCGTAGCCGAGGCTGCGGGAGGCATAGTCTAAATTGGGGGTAATTTTGCCGAGACTCGACTCTACGGTTCCAAAAGCAACTGCTAAGAAGCGCACCAGATAGGCGAAGATCAGGGCAAAAATAGTACCACTGAGGAGTAGTCCCGTAGATATACTGAACGTGGCTTGCATCCAAGCATCGACAGTGTTATCAAAAATTCCCAGGGGAATGAGAATACCGACGGCAATCACGGAGCCGGGGATGGCGTATCCCATGGAGGAGAGTCGCGCGGCACTGTTCATGGGGACGGTGGGGTTTAAGCGCACTCCGTAGGCGATCGCCACGGCTAAAATGACTCCTAACAGGGCAGTCAGACCAGCAAGAATCAGGCTATTCTGGGCATATTCCCAAAACCGACCTTGTAGGGTATCCGGGTTGGCGATCGCCATTTGCAGTAGTAGTCCACCTGGGAGTAGAAATCCACAGCCCATCGGAACCAGACAGGCGATCGCCGCCAAATGTCCTCGTATTCCAGTTAATCGATAGGGTTGAATGGCTCGGAAGCGATCGCCATTTTGGTAATATTTGGCTTGCTGACGAGACCAGCGCTCTAGGATAATTAGGACGAAAACAAACATCAATAAAATAGAGGAGAGCTGGGAGGCAGCTCCATGTTCTCCCATACCAAACCAGACGCGATAGATACCTGTCGTAAACGTATCTACACCGAAATACTGCACCGTCCCAAAATCACTCAGAGTTTCCATTAGGGCTAAAGACAATCCCGCCATAATTGCGGGTCGAGCCAGAGGGAGCGCCACTTTACGGAAACTTTCCCAGGGATTACAGCCCAGGGAGCGGCTAGCTTCGAGGGTACAAGTGGCTTGTTCCAGGAAAGCGACCCGTGTTAATAAATAGACGTAGGGATAGAGAACTAAACTAAGGAGAATAATAGCGCCAACGAGCGATCGCACGGGAGGAAACCAGTAATCTTGCACCGTTTCCCAGCCGAACAAACTTCGCAGCGTGGTTTGCACCGGACCGTAATATTCCAGGAATTCCGTATAGGTGTAGGCTAAAACATAGGCGGGGACAGCTAAAGGGAGCAACAGCGCCCACTCAAACCACCGCTTTCCGCGAAATTCGCACATCGTCACTAACCAGGCACATCCAACACCGATCAGTAATACCCCTGTTCCTACTCCCACCATTAAAGCAAACGAGTTCAACAGATAGCGAGGTAACACTGTTTCCATCAGATGCAACCAAATGTCTCCCGTGTTAGTGAAACTACTGGCAACAACACAGAGAATGGGAGTTGCAATCAACAGAGCGATCGCGATGACGGCGATCGTCCATCCTTTAGAAAACCAGATCATAATTAAGGGCACCTCGTTGAATTCATTAGATTTCTTGCAGAAGTCAGGGAATAGGGATATAGCGCTTTGCGCTAGGGAATAGGGAATAGGGAATAGGGAATAGGCTTTTGGTACATAGCTTTGAGGATTCAACACTGTCCCTCATAACAGCACAAAGCGCTGTAAAAATACAGAATTATTCCATGGCTATTTATTTTCTACCCACTTATGCAAAAGGTCTATTTTTTGAGCAGGGCACGAAGCGCTGTAAGCTTGGTGTTAATTGAGAATTAATCATACTACATTTGAAACTAAAAATATGACCAAACCCCTAGAAAACAAAATTGCCCTCGTCACTGGAGGCAGTTCCGGCATTGGACGCGCTACAGCCTTGGCTTTTGCTGGCAAGGGAGCAAAAGTAGTCATTGGTAGTCCCCAGGTGAAAGAAGGGGAAGAAACAGTCGAACTGATCAAAGAAGCAGGCAGTGAGGGGCTTTTCGTAAAAACCGATGTTACTCAGGCTGCCGAGGTAGAAAGTTTGGTCACTCAAACGGTAGCAATGTACGGAGGTTTAGATTATGCGTTCAATAATGCTGGGACTGAAGGCGTAGTCAGACTTGCCATCGAACAGGGGGAAGAAGATTGGGATTTGATTATCAATACTAATCTGAAAGGAGTTTGGTTATCTATGAAGTACGAAATTCCTCAGATGCTCAAGCAAGGCACAGGGGCGATCGTTAATAATTCTTCTGCACTTGGGTTGAGGGGGGCAAGCAATTTAGCGATTTACAGTGCCAGCAAACATGGAATTATTGGGTTGACTAAATCCATTGCTCTTGAACATGCTCGGGATGGCATCAGGATTAATGTCGTTTGTCCTGGAGCGATAGAAACAGACATGGTTAATCGCATTGTACCAAATCCGGAAGACAAAGCGGCTATGATTGAGCAGCTTTATCCCCTCGGACGTATGGGCTTGCCAGAAGAGATAGCGAATGCGGTGGTTTGGTTATGTTCGGATGAGGCGAGTTTTATCACAGGTCAATCGATAGTAATTGACGGTGGTTTTATGACATAACAGTTAATGATCGTAGGGCTTATTCAAGAGTGTTAGGCAGACTGAACTTGTGTTGTTCGATCCTCACTTTAAACCTCATCAGGGTTAATACCGTTCTCCAGAAGTAAACGTCGAAATCGTTCTGCTCGTTGTCGCTCCCGTTCTTCTGGCGTAGGAATCCAGTTGCCTGAAGCATCATAAAATCGCAACCAGAGGCGATCGACCTTTTGATACGAGCCTTGCCATACTCCTAAACCGACTCCCAGTTCTGCTAACCATAAGCGATTATCTAGTATTTCTAACTCTTGATAGCGCTGATTTTGCAGGTGAAAGGTTCGGAAAGAAGAATTTTGGCGATCGTAAACCACATAATAGGGCACTTGCAGAATTTCTTCATACACTTGCCATTTGGTTGGAGGTTCATCCGGTTCAGCCTCAATTTCTCCCAAGTCTTCTTTTTGGGTACTCGGAGAGAGCAGTTCTACAACAATAAAAGGATTAACACCCTCTTGCCAGATTACATAACTGAGCCGTAAATCCTGTTCTTCATACAATTTGGGGACTCCCACGACTCCAAACCAGTCGGGACGCTTGTATCGCCGCGTATTATTTGGGTCATAATAGATATTGAGATCCATTCCCGAAAATACTTGTTCAGAGGGATAAGTGAACGGTTGAAAGGTTAAGCGCAACAAGGTCGCTTGTAGGGGATGGAACTCGTCAGGCAAACCAGATTCTCCTACTTCTTCACTGGGTAAATCGTACATTGTTGGCAGGGTGGTTTGCTGCTTTTGAGAGAGGTTAACCATATTTGTATTACCTTATGACTTAATTACTTAACAGAGCAAACCTGATGGCAAAGCAGTTCCACTTAATCGATCTAGTTTCCCAACGAAAAGCGCTTAGAGAGCATCTCCAGGGGTTTACAGAAGAGGAGGTGCTTACATGGTTAAAGGCTCATGGGCACTTGGAACAATATTATAATAGTGCAGCGACTCACCAAATATACATCTTCACCTCTAATCTTGGGATAGAAGCTGGTTTCTTCTTCCGTAAAGGTCAAATGATCTTCATAGGTGACGATTGTACTTTTGTATGAACAGATTGAGGATGAAAAAGATATCAATTAGAGTTTTCATTGCTTTAACTAATTTCTAGAATTACGAGATTATTGCAAATGAAGGATTGTCAAAATAATAACGACCTTCAGCTTGGAAGATGCGCTCTAGGAGTTGTTCGATTCCTTGGGCGATAACCACAGTATCTTTTAAACCATACATTATTCTATTTTCAAATAAAGGATGGGTAGCTGAAACGGATTTATCATGAAATATTAATCCTTCATCGATATAACCAATAATAGATTTTCCTAACAATATTAAATTTTCATGGGTGTAACCAATACAGCGTTTATCTTCAAGCTCGATCAAGTGTTGAACTGAAGTAGAAGTTTTGACTTCATTAAATACATAATATTTACACCTATAATATTTATGTACATCATATTTCGTCAAGATCCAACTATGACCGCTGTTTGGGTAAAGCGTCGCTCCATCAAATCGTTCTAGAATTTGAATGTGTGTTTTAGGAAGAGAGTAAATCGATCTAAAGTTTGACCAATCAATCGGTTTCTGCGTGATATGTTCGCGCTCAATATTATCCAATAATCGTTGAAAGTTATCTCTTTCTCGTACAGCCCAACCCACTTCAGGACTCAAGGTTCCTTCCTCTGAATGTTGGCAAACACCGATCAAGCCAGCCAATAGTTCTAGAGAATATTCTTGTTGATTGAATATCAGTTCAAAGGGAACTTGAGAAAGACCTAAAGGTAGGACACGAGGAGAAATACCTTTATTAACTGTAATATCAGAACGTGCGATCGCCAAAATAGGATTTCGTCTTGAAGGTACATTGGTGATTTGATCGCGGAGATAGGGAAATAAATCGGCTAACCAACCGGTAATTACGTCACCACCATACATTTCTTGCGGTTTGTAAATCTGTTGCCAAAATGACAAGGAAGGCTTTCCTGATGCGGTTTTTACGAACTCGTCACAGATGGGTAATAATCGATCCGTCCACCAGCTTAGGTTATATTCAGCCATCATGCGGACGCGATCGCAAATACTCTGCCAATCTTGTACTGTTCCCAATAGGGTAATCTTGGGAATACCGCAGATGCAAAGCATTTCATAATCAAAATATTGACGAAATGTATCCATCATGACGATGCGACTGGCAGTTAGCGCGTTAGGGGTTGTGGTGCTAAAGTTACATTCTAAGAGGTGATAAACTTCTGCTCCAACGCGATCGCGAATCAACAACGTCCACTCATGAACAGCTTTGCTCCACTCGTCTGCTTGTTTGGGAATATCCAATACTTCGATAGTTAGAGTCTCTTTACCTGAATGAGAGACCAAGCGATCGCGCAATTCTTCGGCATGATTGTTAACATGGTGAGCAAATCCTTGAGCGATGGTTATCCAAATGATATCCGGGGTGAGCAATAAGGGACGATGCTCGGAAAACGCCAGATGAACTGCCAATGCTAGGGGATGAATTCCACGAGCTAAAGTATTGTATCGAGTGCTAACCATCTGAAAGCTAGCGTCATGACTAAAGGCTAATACGGGTTTTTCCAATTGGCGCTCAAACTGAGATTTCGCCTCTTGAGTGGGGAGAAGCTCTGTAGCTTGTTCGACTTCATCGACCGAGAAGGAGATTTGGTTGTACTGTTGGTTGAGTATTGGTGCGATCTGTGCCATGGTATGATTCCCCAAAATCTATTTCTATTATATTGCCGGGGGCTTTTGATTGGCGATCGAGATTAAGGTTTATCTGGAGTAATAATGACTCGATTTTTGGCAATAGGTAGAAGCAATTCAATACTCTGAATAAACCCGATCGCCTTTAATCAAGGTATGCGCTTGCCAATCTGCTGAGGGTTGGGGATAATCGTTGCGATAATGACCGCCTCGACTTTCCGTGCGAAAGGCTGCACTTTTGAGTATCCAATAGCCAATATCCAATAAATTAAGGGTTTCCACGGCTAATTTTAATTGGGTTGCTGCCTGCTCAGAGGTGAATTTTACGGGTTCATTGGGAGATAAATGGTTTAAGTATTGGGCGATCGCACGTTCTCTCACCTCAGAACCCCAAGCGCTCACCGTCGCTATTGCTTCCTCTAATAGGGATTGCTGGCGAGAAATGCCCGCACTATGCCACATGAGAGCAGGTAATTGTTGGCGAATGGACTCAAAAAATCCTTGGTCTGCCTCCCAGTCTACAGTTTCCGTTCTTGGAGTGGGAAGGGGAGCATCCGCAACGGTTTCAATCTCTAATTTCTGTAACTGAGCGGCAAATACAATACATTCCAATAAGGAATTACTCGCCAAACGATTCGCTCCATGGACTCCTGTACTGGCTGTTTCGCCGATCGCATATAATCCGGGTACAGAAGTCGCTGCCATCAAATCTACCGCCACTCCTCCCATCCAATAATGGGCGGCTGGCGCAACCGGTATGGGTTCTGCAAACACATCAATGCCCCATTGCTGACACTTTTGGATGATATTGGGAAAACGATAGCGGACTTTTTCTGGGGCGATCGCCCGCAAATCCAGATAAACGTTCGCTCTGACGGGATCGGGGGCTGTTTTCTCCAAATGATTAAAAATTGCCCGACTGACCACATCACGGGGCGCTAACTCCCCTCTGGGGTCATAATCAAAGGCAAACCTACGCCCCTGGGCATCGACTAAATGGGCCCCTTCTCCTCGCACCGCTTCGCTGATCAGAAAATGGGGCGCTCCTGGTTTGCTTAGGGCTGTGGGATGGAACTGGACAAACTCTAAATCCCTCAGAACTGCTCCTGCACGCCACGCTAGGGCTACTCCATCCCCTGTACTCACTGGGGGGTTCGTCGTTTGGGCAAAGATTTGCCCCCCGCCTCCAGTCGCTAAAATCACCGCATTAGCTCCGATCCAGACAATTTGATTTTCCCACAATAAACTAATCCCTTGAATAGCCGCGCCTGGTGCATCTTGCCATAAACTGAGGGCAAAGGCTTGGGAGAGAACTTGAATATTCGGTCGCTCCGAGACTCGAGCCGTCAGAATATCAATAATGGCTCGCCCGGTGGTATCTTGGGAATGAAGAACCCTGGAGCGAGAATGGGCGGCTTCTAGGGTAGTGGCGAGTTTATTGTTTTTGCGATCGAATGCTACACCGAGTTCCAGTAAAGAATGGATCGCTTCTGGAGCATGATTGACTAAAAATTCTACCGCCTGGCGATCGCACAAACCTGCCCCTGCATGTAATGTATCTTCGAGATGCAATTCCGGCGAGTCATCCTCGGCGATCGCGGCCGCTATTCCCCCTTGGGCCCATTTACTCGAGCCTGTGCGAAGTTTATCTTTCGTCACCAGCAAAATCCGATACTGTGCAGGTAAACAGAGGGTGGCATACAGTCCCGCAGCTCCGGAACCCACCACAATAAGATCGAAGGCTCTAGAGGGAATAGGGGGCGTTGAATGGGGGCTGTTCAATCGTTTCTCCCAGATATAAACAGGTTTGGCGATCTTCCTATTCTATCCCCTGGCCACCCTTTAGAAACCGGGTTTCTGAAGCCAGATTTGGGTTGGGAGTCGGAACTTGTCACAGAAACCCGGTTTCTTTGTTCTGAATCTCATTCTTACTGCCCGCGCCCTGGTTTACAATCGGCAAAGCCTAATGCTTTACTATCAAGGAAACTGGCGATGGCGAAGCGAAACGGAGTTTTATCGCCATTTCCACGACTGCTTCGACTGGATACTCTATTTCCACAGCACGAGCCACTAGAGCTTCACGAATGCGATCGGGCAATTGTCCTAAAATGATTTGATCATCAGCAGGAGAAAGCTGTTTTTGAAGTTGAACTGACATAGCATCACCATTCACTTCTTGGATGCGTTACAGCGCTTCGCACTGCTATAAGGCTTCAATTTTAACTCTACCACCCTCAACTGCATCAACCTGCAATCGATAACCATAAAGCATCCCCATTCCAAGCAGGGGTTCTGTTTCGGATTCTGCAATGTCGATTGCGCGGTATTGCCCATCCCAAATTACTGTTCCGGTGTAAAAATCAAACACAGTTTCGCTGCCATCACCCAAGGTTACTGTATTGGAGGTTCTCCAAGGTAGCCTAAGACGAATAATCGTTTCCGATGGTAAAGACAGGCAGCCATCAAATCCAGTATCAATGACAGTATCAATAACTTCTCGTTGCCCACTTGAGTTACCCACTACAAGAGGAAGTGTTGCTTCACGCCGCCAATTCACAACTCCATAAATCATTAACTCTGCTTCAGACTCCGCGAACCAAAATGATAGACGGCACGGTGTCCGATGCGAATTGTCCAAGGTTGAGGATCGGCATGACGTTCAAATAATGGATCGGTTGCAGCGATCAGAGTTTCACCTACCTCAAAATCTCCAGTTTCGATGTCAATGGCTACAATTTTGCCTTCATTTCCAGCTTCGACTTGTTGCCGAATACCGGTTTCATAGAGTTCTTGTCCCCGTCTAGCTAATTCTTCTTTGCTGTAACGTCGTTGGCGAAGTACCATGGAATTACCCTCAACAGCAGCCAATTATGAGCGATCGCACCCTAAATATTCTAGACGATTTATCAAGAAAATCACAGAAGCTGATACCAGAAAATCAGCAACTGTTGTTAGTTTTTGCCGAGTTTCTGCTAGAGCGGCAAACTCAGTCAATGGCAACTTCTAGTCTTAATGAAGCAGAATCCTCTCCCGTACCAAAACGGGTTTTAGGTTTACATGTAAGGTATGGGTTGGATCGGTGATGATTTTAACGATCCTCTTTCCGATGAGTTTTGGACAGAGGTGGTTTAGGCTAAAATTATAGATAGAATCATTCTCTGTGTTGTTATGAGCGATCGCGACATCATGACCATTTAGATCTGCCTAGTTTATCAATAAATTTTAATCGAGCTACAGTTCATCAATCGTTACTAATCCACCTTCCGTAAACTGAATCACCAGCTCATATTCAGCAAGCAAAGCAGTTCCAATTAGGGGTCTGCGTCCTGTTGCAAACACACGAGTTTCTCGCTCCTCGTTATTCCAAAGAATAATTGCTTTATGTACGGGCAACATCACCGGGCTATTATCTGCTAGACTTACGAGCATGTCATACTTGAAAGGAAGATTCAGCAACGCTACTGCCTCTGGCGGTAAACATAGCTCATCTGTAAATCCTGTGTCTACTACAAACTCAATGGGGAAGTCAGCACGATTCGGAATCCGAAAAGGTATGATAATAATTGGATGTCCATCAGATACGATGCCTGAAATCACTCGACGGCACGCTCCATGACACCACCACCAAAAGATGCTGCGACGTTATATCCGATTTTGAATCCAACAAGCCGAGCATTGGGGTGCTTTTCACTCAAGTCGTCAGCAGCACGCAAGCCATTTTCATCAACTTTATAGTCTCCTGTTTCAATGTCAATGATGACCATTTTGCCAATATTCTCGTCTAACTCCACCTGCTGACGAATCTGACTTTCGTACAAATGCTTTGCACGTTGGGCAACTGCTTCACGGCTTAAAAGGATAGTCTGCATAGGCTAATTGGCGATCTCGACACTACTATTATATCGTCATTCTGAGCGATCGCCGAACGTGCTATAAATATAGAAAATTGATGACTTCCCAGAGCTGGAAGAGAAAGATATCAGAAGTTCTGCCTAGAGTTTACTGGCGATCGCTCCTTGTGTTCAGTTGCTTTGGCGATCGAGGTTCTCGAAGAGGCTTAGAAATAATTTTCCTATCACTGGTTGCTTGCCGTTTCCTCAAGTCATCACAAATCGCTTTCAAGTCATAATTGAATGCTCTAGCGTGTTCCTCCCGAATTCTATAGATTTCTTCTAAAATTTCATCTCTCCACATTGTTTAAATTCCCATTAACTCGTAGGGTGTACAAATTGGGGGTAGCTCATACCCAACATCACAACTAATCTGAACCAGCTTTTTCTGAATTTGAGCGTTGGCAATATGTTTACAGTTCCATGTTAGTAAATAGTCTAAGCCATAGATTGTAGCGATCGCCATACGCAAGGCATCACCAGCAGCTTTGCTGTGGTATAAGTGTAGATGGAAGCATTCTCTGTATTGTTATGAGCTATCGCGACATCATTACCATTGAGCCGGATAAACGGGGAGGCAAACCCTGTATTCGTCGGATGCGAATTACGGTTTACGACATTCTTGGCTGGCTTGCTGCTGGAATGTCTATGGCTGAAATTATTGAGGATTTCCCGGAGCTAACAGAGACAGATATCAGAGCTTGCTTAGAATTTGCAGCCGATCGCGAACATCGTTTAGTTGCTTCGGTGAGTGTCGCTTGAAACTCCTTTTCGATCAAAACCTGAGCCGAAAACTTATCCCTCGCTTGGCTGATATTTTTCCCAATTCTAGCCATATACAATTTCATGGGTTAGCAGAGAAGACAGATACAGAGATTTGGGAATTTGCCAAGCTCAACGATTTCTGCATTGTGACTCAAGATGCAGATTTTGCTGAAAGAAGCCGACTATACAGTTCTCCCCCAAAAGTGGTATGGCTAAGATGTGGAAATGCACCCACTCAACAGGTTGAAGCTCTGATTCGTTCTGGGCAAGAAGCCATTGAAGAACTTTTAGCAAATCCTGCTCTTCACTGCTTGGAACTTCACTAAGCTCAATAGGAATTAGCCAGGACACGAATCTAGGAATAGAAGACATAAGGGCTTAACGACCTGGTAGAGACTTCCTTGCCACATTAGATATTAAGTGAACATAGGAATTAACGACGGGGATAAAGCTCGGCAAAATACCAACTATTTCTTGTGCAACCAAGGCCGCAGGTGGCTGGTCAATGGTTTTTTCCGAACTAACAGTTCTAGTATCTCCGATAGGGATCACTCCCATAACACGCCACTGCTCCTTAACCGTATATGAGTAATGTTGTCTTTTCCAGAAAAACCAAACGCTTTCTTCCCATCTGCTCGTTTCTTGAAAAACTTCTTTAGTAAAGATAAGTGGGATCATTGCTAATACAAAAGCAACCCATATCACGATTTTTGACGTATCGCTTTCGATGTTGAATTTTTCTAGCAAGAGAACTTGGAGATAAGACCCGAAGATCAGAATCATAGAGTTGACTAAGGTTGAGATTAAAGAATACGCTGTGTTAGCCATGTTAATTAGTTTTGCGAAGTTAGTCTTTTAACAATGCCACTAAGAATTGTAGGTCTTAGCTATCCAATAAAACCACTGAAAAAAACAGATTTTTTGGTCATCTTTATTACGAATCGTTAAGCACAGGACAGAAAAACTTTGCTTTTCTCGGTAAAAAGTATGCTATAATAGAAAAAACCTTTATGTTATGTTGATTTTATAAATGTTACAGAAATGTTGCAGTTCATCGATCGCCTAGTCGAGAATCAAACGGGGAAACATCTAGACGATTTGCAGAAGAACATCGTTCAAGGCCTGTGGGAAGGCAAGACTTACCAACAAATGGC
The DNA here is from genome assembly GCF_982964205.1 of Roseofilum sp. Taxonomy (NCBI): domain Bacteria; kingdom Bacillati; phylum Cyanobacteriota; class Cyanophyceae; order Desertifilales; family Desertifilaceae; genus Roseofilum; species Roseofilum sp. Next base: position 20,352 of record NZ_CEZBFX010000007.1, read on the forward strand.
TGAAGACATTCCCGGTCGCTACAGTGAAAACTATATCGGAGACGAGAGCCGTAAGCTTTTCAAGGTCTTATCTGATGCGTTAGGTGACGAAGTTAAGAAAGCTAATTTTTGCTGGACGTTAGAGCGAGCGGTTAATTCCCCATTAGTTGGTTTAGTCAATGGAGATCTGACGTGGTGTCCTCATCCAGATCGCCAAACCACCAGCACCGAAGCACCCAAACCCACTCCAACCGGACCGAATCATGATTTAAGCCTTGCTCCAAAAATCAGGACATTCTGCGATCGCACCACCGAACTCAGCACTCTCTCTCACTGGCTCTGTAACCAAAACATTCCCCTGATTTCCGTAGTTGGCATCGCCGGGATTGGTAAAACAACCCTCGTGAAGCGCTGGATTGACTTAAACTTAGAAGAATTTGATACCATTATCTGGAAAAGTATCCCATTCTCCCCTAGCTTAAATACCATTATCGAGGACATCTTAACCACGGTTAATCCCGATACTCTCCTCACCCATCCTCTGCTGACTCAATTATTCCAGCTTTTACGCGATCGCCGATGCTTGCTTGTCCTAGATGACTTCCAACACATTTTTATACCCGGTCAACTTGCCGGACACTATAAACCAGAAGCCCAAGATTACCACACCTTACTCACCAAAATTACCGAAATTGACCATCAATCCACCCTTCTTGTCATCAGTCAAGAAAAAAATCAACAGATGATGGCTTTAGATGCAGAACTTTATCCCATCAAATGTTTAGAACTCGGCGGATTTGACAGCACAGAACTATTGAAAGGTGTCGGTTTAGGAGAGAGCGACAGCGCCCTTCAAATCCTGAAAAACTATGAAGGTCATCCCATTTATCTTAAACAAATCTCTAGCTTAATTCAAACCCTTTTCTCCGGCAATATCGCCGAATTGTTTGCCGAAGACCACCTCATTCTCACTCAAACCATGCAGACTCGGATGAAAACGTGTTTTAACCGTTTATCGCCTCCCGAACAACAAATTGCCCTCCACTTAAGTCAAAGCGCTCTGCCCATTTCACGGGAACAGTTAAGAGCCGACTTATCCTTATCCTCAACCGACTTAATTAACGGATTAGACTCCTTAAAGCGGCGCTTCTTACTCACCTCCATAGAAACAGAGAGAATCGCCTTTAACTTATCTCCCATTTTTCGAGAATATGTCAGATCGTTAAGTTAGATTGGTAAGGTGATGATGACAAGGTTTTAGCCAATTCCCCATTACCACTGTCCAGCGCCATCATTTATCGGTTGAGAACACTAGGCCAATTACGATCTCCTTTAGCAATATTGCCAGGTATATCCCGACTCCATTGGGCTTGTACACCTTTACTATAGTTCAGGTACAATTTCCCTTCATGGATTGCCCAAGCGTTGGGATCGACTGGAGCAGTGTATCCTTCACTCACGGCTTTGGCGCAGTATCCCCCATATTGAGGAGCGTATTGGGTAGGATTCGCAGCAAATTTATCGCGGTTTTCAGCACTGGCAAAGTACCAGGTTGTTCCGTTCCATTGATGTTGGTATTCCGCTTTGCCCATCACGGCATTTGCACCCTGGTTTTGACTGAAATAGGCTACGGGATCTGCACCTCGGATGGCTACCCCTTGGCGAGAGAAAACAGGAGGGAGTTTCGTCACTTTAGTTGCACTCGCTTTAAAAGAGGTTGGGGTTTCCCCAGTCTTGAATTGCCCTTGGGCATAGGTGTGGGCGGTAATGCCTAGAGTAAAAATAGAGGCGATCGCCAGGATGGTAAGGTAATGGTGTTTCATGAATGACTCCAAAAAGGCTAAGGATAGGAGTAAGGAATCGGTAATAGGCAATAGGGAATTTCATTGACGACCTACTACCCATTACCAGTGTCCAGCCCTATAACTTATCGATTCAGAATACCTGGCCAATGGCGATTGGCTTTGGCAATATTGCCAGGGATATCGCGCACCCACTGGGCTTGTACATCTTTATTGAAGTTGAGGTAGAGTTTCCCTTCATAGATTTTCCAAGCATCAGGATCGACTGGGGCAAGGTTGCCTTCACTCATAGCTTTGGCGCAATATCCGCCATATTGAGGAGCGTATTGCTCGGGGTTCGCAGCGAATTTATCCCGGTTTTCAGCACTGGCAAACTTCCAGGTGGTTCCGTTCCACTCAACTGTATATTCATCTTTACCCATTACAGCTTCAGCTCCTGCGCCGTTGAGACTAAAATAGGCTACGGGATCTGCACCTCTGATGGCTACGCCTTTGCGTGAGAAAACAGCGGGACGTTTGCTGGCACCGGCACAGGGATTGCTTCCGGCGCAGGGATTAGAGCCAGCACAGGGATTTTTGCCCGCACAGGCTTTGAGGGCACTACTTTTACCAGCACAGGGGTTGGAGCCAGCACAGGGATTTTCACCCGCACAGGGATTTTTGCCCGCACAGGCTTTGAGGGCACTACTTTTACCGGCACAAGGATTGTCACCAGCACAGGGGTTTTTACCAGCACAGGGGTTGTCACCAGCACAAGGATTTTTACCGGCACAAGGGTTGTCACCCGCGCAAGGATTCTCACCGGCACAAGGATTTTTACCCGCACAGGGATTGCCAGCGCAAGCTTTCAGAGAGGTAGAAGTTTCTCCGGTCTTGTACTCCCCTTGAGCATAAGTGTGGGCGGTAATACCTACAGTAAAAATAGAGGCGATCGCTAGGCTGGCAATGTAATGTAGTTTCATGAGTGACTCCGATAAAGTTAACGATAGCTGTAACTGTTGACATTTTCATGAAACCTTACCCAACTGAAGTAGCTGTGAGAGAAATCTGAACTCTTCCTGAGAATTTTCTCTTTGGGATTCCCTTTAAGTTACGGTTGACCTCAGAAGTGTTTACTAAAGAGTGATGCCATGCAAGCTGCTGATTGGCTCGTGAATGAACAAGGCGAACGTCATCCCTTAGAGTCTTTAAGTTCTCCAGACGCTGGGGATAAACCGTATCGGTTATATCGGTTTCTGACGGATTTAGAAACGATTTTGTGGGAGATTCCGGAAGATAGCCAGCGTTTACCGGAAATTGCTCGCTGTTTGCGTCAACTATTAGATTCTTCTCCTTGGCTACAAACCTATTATTCAGAACCGAGTCCGAATCCAGGATGGTCAATTTTATCCCTATATGACGAACCAGAGTTTACGCTGACGATTCAAATTGTGGCTTGGTTACCCGGCAATGTTTCCCCGATTCATAATCATGGCAGTTGGGGAGTGGTGGCTTTATTAAGTGGAGAAGAAAAAAATATATTTTGGCGCAGAAGTCCGACTCCTGAATTCGAGGATCGCATTGAAGCCGTAGATTCTTATATTTTAACTCCTGGAGAAATCATTACCTTTCTCCCCGATGCCATTCACAGCGTCGAACCTCTAGGGAATGAAGCCGCGATTACGTTGAATATATACGGAGAAACAAAGGTGGACAAGCGGTTTGAATTCGATTCCGTTAATCATACCGCTTGGAATTTTTAGAGCGCCAACAACCGAAGAGGAAAACAGTATACTGGGAAACAAAGCATTTATCCTCAAGCTAAAACCCATGCAAACCAGCGATCTGATTCCTTCAGCTTGGCAACAACTCCGACAAGGTAGTGTAACTTGTGATCAAGCCATTCAGCTATTAGTCGATAGCGATCGCCACCTTAACCTATCCTTACTTGATTCTGAAGTCAGTTCTCGGTTTTGGCGTGAATTCCCCGATCGCCAGAACCTACCTCCCATTATTCCCTTACTGCTGTGGCGCAACTGCTACTATCTTGGCTCTCCCGTGAGGGTAGAAGACAATCGAATCCGAGAAATGAGCGATCGTACCCTCACCGATATTAAAATCATCCCCATTTCCCCAAAAAGCTACAGCTCTTGGCATCATACCCGTAATTTTGACCATACTCGCATCAGTGCTGCGCCCCTCGTTAACCCCATCACCGGGGAACTCGAACAAGAAAATATTACCGAAGTTACCGAACTCTACTTATCCAAAGCCGTCGGTCAAATTAGCCGCATTAAAACCATTATCTCCGGCGCTCTCCGCAACCGTGCCAGCGATATCCACCTTGAACCCCTACCCCACGGCTTGCGGGTTCGGTATCGCATTGACGGCGTACTCCGAGATATTACGACTCTCTCATCAGAAGTCAGCCGTAAAGTCATCGTTGCCCTCAAAGTCATGTCCAACATGGACATTGCCGAAAGTCGTCGCCCCCAAGATGGACGGATTGGAGAAAAATACGCCACCCAAGATAATCGAGAATTGGGCATGGATATGCGCGTTAGTACCCTTCCGTGTGTCAGTGGCGAAAAAGCCGTGATCCGCCTCCTTCCTCGGAAAAATCCCTTTAGTAAAATTGAAGACCTCGGCTTTAACCATAAAACCCAACCCATCTATCAAAACTGGCTCAAGCAACCCCAGGGCATGATTATCCTCACCGGACCCACCGGTTCCGGGAAAACCAGTACTCTTTATACCAGTTTACAATCCGTAGCCACAGAGCAAGTGAATGTAGTCACCGTTGAAGATCCCGTAGAATACATCTTACCCGGAATTACCCAAACCCAAGTCCACGAAAGAGCAGGCATGACCTTTGCCGCTGGATTGCGGGCCATTTTGCGCCAAGACCCCGATATCATTATGGTCGGAGAGATTCGCGACCATGAAACCGCAGAAACCGCAGTCCGAGCAGCTTTAACCGGTCATTTAGTCTTTACCACCTTGCATACCAATGATGCCGTGGGAGCCATTCCCCGGCTCAAGGATATCGGACCCGATCCGGGTTTGATTAGTGACGCGCTCCTGGGGATTATTGCCCAGCGTTTAGTACGCCGTGTTTGTACCCATTGTGGCGCGCCCTATCGCCCTAGTGAAGAGGATTTAAAGAAATTAGGCATTGGTTTACATGAAGCCAACCCAGAAGAATGGCGTAAAGGACAAGGGTGTGTTAAGTGTTTTCAGTCGGGATATTTAGGACGAGAGGCCATTATTGAGTTGCTTAATGTAGACGATCCCATTCACGAGTTGATTTATGAAGGGGGAGTCACTGACTTGCGCCGACATTTGAAAAACACAGATTTTATGTCCTTTCGCAAAGCAGCCACTGATAAGGTAACCCTGGGTAAAACGACGGTGGAGGAGGTGGAGCGAGTTCTCCCTCGCAGCGCCATGCAGTATAAGTTGACTTGAGAACCGAAACCCAACCTCGTGCCGTGACTGGCCAAAAATCATGTATTATACCCCCTTCCTTTTAGTGCTGTAGTACTATGGCAGCTCATATTTCTAAAGCGCTACAGCAACTTTATTAGAGTAATACGATTTGTAGTAAAATAGCTATAATTGTTGGTTAAGAGGGTAAATGTACAAAGATTGTCCTGGGTGAAAACACAATGAGAAAACTGGCAACAATCGAGCAAATAAAGTCTTCGCAGCCTGTGCCCAATGCTGATTCGCTGGATGTCGTTCAGGTACGAGGCTGGCAAGTGGTAACCAAGCGCAATGAATTTCAGGTGGGGGATCTGGCTGTTTACTTCGAGATTGACTCTTTTCTCCCCATTCGCCCTGAATTTGAATTTCTCCGATCTAGCTCCTTCAAACGTATGGGAGAAGAAGAAGGGTTTCGCTTGCGAACCGTCAAGTTGCGCAAACAACTTTCCCAAGGTTTGGTTTTACCTGTGGCGACATTTCCGGAACTTGCAGCGCTGTCTTGCTCCGTAGGGGATGATGTCACTGAGCTATTGGGGGTGCAGAAATACGAGCCTCCAGTTCCAGCCTCTCTATCGGGGTTGGTGAAGGGAGCATTCCCTAGCGTTATTCCGAAAACTGACCAAGAACGGATTCAAAACTTGTGGGAATCTTATGCCGCTACTCTCCAGGATGTTGCCTTTGAGGAAACCGTTAAGCTGGATGGCTCTTCCATGACGGTGTACGTCCGAGAGGGTGAGGTTGGAGTTTGCTCGCGTAACCTAGACCTCAAGTGCGATCGCCCCGACAAGCCCCGCAATATTCTCTGGCAAGTCGCTCTGAAGCTAAATTTGCTCGAATTGCTGCCTCCACTACATCGCAACCTAGCCATTCAAGGCGAGTTGATCGGCCCTAACATTCAGAAAAATAACGAGAAGCTGACAGAACCAGCTTGGTTTGTCTTTGATGTTTGGGACATCGATCGCCAGCAATATTTCCCGGCATCAGAGCGGCTCTCTTTTATCCAACAGCTCGGCTTGCAGCATGTGCCCGTCGTCTCTGAATCGATTCAAGTCTTCCGCAACTTTTCTTCCCTTGAGGAGTTGCTCTCTCATGCCGATGGCCCATCTTTAAATGCCAGTAGACGAGAGGGCTTGGTATACAAATCCCTAGAGCCAGTTGATGGAGAGATGTTTTCTTTCAAGGCGATCTCCAATCGATGGTTACTCAAGAATGAATCAGGTTAAGAACAATGGTGAATAAACTCCCTTGACCGAGTTGACTGGTAACCGTAAGATAGCTTTGATGATGATGGACAATTGCCCAGGTAACGGCTAATACCATTTCTCTATGAAAGCGCAAAGCGCTGTATGGTGTTCCGCCAGGACTTCCAGAATAGCTTGGCGATACTTGTCTAATCTTTCCATTCCTCCTAACCAACTTAATAAGGAGGAGGTATACATGGAGTTGCTGTGATATCGCATAGAAATGCGGACAAGTAATGCATAGACAGATGGACTAGGAGTACTATTACGCCACCAACTAATAAGGCTAAGGAAGGGTTTGCTGATAAAATATCGTCGCCAAATTCCTTAGCTCCATTAGCAATAAGTAGTTCAATAATTTCTTCCCTATCCCCCAGTTCTCTGGCTAAAGTTAGCGGACGTTTGCTCGAATGCTCTGTATTATCGTTGCCATAAAAAGTATAATAACGAATGCTACCTAAGTATACACCGCGATCGATTAACACCTTCACTGCTTCTGGGTAATTTCCTTGAATAGCCTCATTGATGGGAGTCTTACGAGGCCAACCGAGTGCATTTATCTCAGCTCCATTATCTAATAGTAGTTCTATCATCTCTACATGACCGTATCTACAGGCTCGATGTAACGGCGTGTCTTCTTTTTCTGGCTCGGCATCAAGCTTGGCTCCTTTTTCTATCAACAATTGAGCGACAGCGAGCGCATTATACTTGGCAGCATGGTGGAGAGGAGTATCGCCTGATTTATTGCGAATATGAATGTCGGCTCCTTTTTCAAGCAAAAATTCGGCGACTGGCATCGAATCTCGGCAGATTGCCAGATGCAATAAGCTCGCTCCTCCGAAGAAAGGTTCATTTCGCTTGATGTTGAGAGAATTAATATCGTCCTCGTCAGCGAGCAAACGTTTTAAGTTTTCTAGATCTCCCAACGCTGCCGCTAAATAGATATCGAGTTCTACTCCATTCTTTAAAAGGAACTCTACAATGCGATCGCGCTTGTGGTAAATCGCTGCAAAAATTGGCGAATAGGCTGGATAACCATCCGATGCTTTTGGATTAACCTCGGCTCCATACTCTACCAGAAGACGAACAACCTCAAAATGACCCTCTCGTGCTGCTAAATATAAAGGGGTTATCCCGCCAACTGCAATGTTGGGACTTCCTATGTATTGCAGATAAATGTTCAGCGACGGAATATTGCCTTCTTCGGCTAAAAAGTGGATTGTCTGATAGCTTTGGGGTTCCAAGCAAGATTTCCGTAAGGAGTTCCAGTCCAAATTCAACTTCCTCCAATCTGTTAATAACTCGTTTGCTGATATTGCGATCGTTGATTCTTTTCTTGGTATTCCCTAATCTATTCCCCAATCCTAATCGATCGCAAACTCGGTAAACTTGCGAGCATTGGGGTCGTGAAAACCCAGGACGATCGCTTTTTTGGGTACGCCTAACTCAATCAGTTGATTCGCCACGCCAATTTCCGTACCATCATGCTGAATCCAAATTTTATCACCTTTGATATCGATATGAATTAAGGAACTAAATATTCTGCGATCGCCATTCCAGCCAATACTTGTCAGTTGATAATGGTCGTTTTGCGTATCGCTAATAATAAATTGTTCTAGGTCACCATAAGACGATTTATATTTATGATGTTCTGCTATGACTTTCAGAACAGCTTGGCGGTACTCATCTAATCTTCCCATCGTACAATAACCTCTTTTTCGGAATCAAACACGAGAATTTTCACCTGGTATTCAGTAACACTCAATTGCGCCAGTTCTCCAGAGAAAAAACTACAATATATTTTAGCGGGAACGGCTAAAAACAGAACTCGATTTGGCTCTTCCTGTTTTAAGGCAACTCGATAGTTGAGAAATTGACCTAGAGCGCGATGAAATTCTGAAGTTGGAGAAGAAGATAAGAAACTCTTGATTTCAACAGCAATTTTGACATTATCTTTTTCAGCAGCAACCAGTTGCTCTGCACCCAAATCGATTTCCAGCCTACCAGAAGATAACTCTAACACTAGTGGATCGTCGGTGATTGTCCAACCTTCTTTTTGCAAGGCTACTTTAACTGTATTATGATAAACATCTTTAGCAGACATGATGCGATCGAATTCAGTGTTGAGCTTCACTGAATTATATCAAAATTTTCTATTCCTTAACCTATACTGGACGGCATTGAGTATGAAGTAACCTCAACCCAATGGCTATAGCATTTTAACTCACATTTTGCACGACAAAATGTAGTACAAATCCTCGAGTAAGGGTAGTGAGTATTTAAGCTGACCCAAAAAAGCGGTAACAAAGGCTCCTCCAGTTTTTTTCCAGGGCAAATATTCCCTATAATTCAGAACTTGCTTGTACTGTTGAGCCATAAGGCTTTTAGAGAAATGATATTCTTCTGCTTGTAATGCATATTTGAGAATTAGTTTAGTTAAAAATATACGTGCAAAGGATTCAAATTTGTGGTAGATAAAGTCTCTATTTTCACCGTCGCGACAATTTTCTACACTATGGGGTTCTTCTTTTAGATTGAGAATAATATGATGCTGTTCATACTTATCAATTGGCTATGATCGTAGCATTTAAAAGCCTATTGGTAAAGTGAATTTTAAGAATGACTAACTCACCAGGACATTGATAGTTACTCAAGAATGAATCAGGGTAAGAGCAATAGTGAATAGACTCCCTTGACCGAGTTGACTGGTAACCGTAAGATCGCCTTGATGATAGTGGGCGATCGCCCGGGCAATGGCTAATCCTAAACCTGTGCCTCCTGTGGTTCGAGCGCGATCGCTGTCAACCCGGTAAAAGCGATCGAAAATACGCGGTTGTTCTTCTTTGGCAATCCCTATTCCCGTGTCTCGAACCTGAATCAAAGCCTGACGTTCTTTGACGGTTAAGCTCACCACGACTTGACCTTGACTAGGGGTATATTGAATGGCATTAGCGATTAAATTAGAGACTAAACGGTAAAGTTGAGAATCGTCTCCTAAAACCTGAATTGGGCGATCGGGGATGTGCTCAATGAGATCGATATCAGCCCTCATAGCCACCTCGGAAAATTCTTCTACCAGATCCCCAACTAAATCGTTTAAACAACAATACTGAAAAGAGGTAGAAGGGACTCGATCTTCCAGACGAGTTAATAAGAGTAAATCTGTAATTAGATGGCTTAAGCGTCTTCCTTGTCTTTCTAGAGTTTGCAACATTGGGGTTAAATCTTCGGGTTTTGAGGAGGGTATTCTTAACATGGCTTCTATGGTTGCTAACAAATTAGCTAGGGGCGATCGCAACTCATGGGCGGCATTAGCGGTAAACTGTTGTTGTTGTTGATACGATTGATAAATCGGTTGCATGGCTAACCCGGAAAGCCACCAACTCGACATCACCACTATCCCTAAAATTAGGGGAAACCCGATCGCTAAGATCGTTTGTATGCGTCTAACTTCAGCATCAAAGGGTTGTAAAGTTCGTCCCAGTTGCAAATAACCCCAAGATGATTTGTGCTTGTGGCGATCGCCAACGGAATGAGGATAAGCACTGTGTAAAATAATCGTAAATTGGTGATAACGAATCCCCTCACTGGTGAGAGTTTGCCAGGGAGTATCCTTTAAGATGCCAGAAAGATTCGCCGGTTGATTGGGAGAAAAAGCTAGCAGTTGCCCCTGATGATTAAACAGCCGTAGGAAATAGGTGCTGCGATCGCTAATACCAATGGTATGTCTTTCAATTAAAGTCGGATTAAAATTACACGGTTGTCCCACTAAACACAATTCAGGCAAAATCTGCCTTAACACAGTGGTGGGGTTTTCTGAGGCAGGCAACATCGGTTCTAAGCTATCGTGAAGTGTTCCCGCGATCGACTCCATTTCCCGTTCCATTGCTTGCCAATTCGATCGCACCAGGGAACGATACATACCCAACGCCGATACACTTAAAATTGCCCCCATCACTAAGGCATACCAAAACGCTAAACGAAGGCGACTGTGACGAAAAAGTGGAGAACTTTTCATAAATGGAACTTAAACAACAGACATAGCTCTATAGCACTTCACACTAGGCAATAGTTTAAACCCAAAAAATAATAAGAAATATATTTATCCTCTTCTGTCACTTTCCCTAAAAGGGGGTAATATCAAGTCCGGCGAATCAATTAAAGTTTGCCCTAGCCTCCGCAGCTTGACGAAAGGATGCAACCGAAACTAAACGATTTGAATCTGCGTCCCACAAAATGAATTGGGCACAGTCAAATAAATCTGTGATTCGGAGAATCTTGACATCCGAAAGCAGATGACTATTTTCACGATGACAAGCGGCGAGATAGTAATTGGGAATTCTTTCGGAAAGATGATGAATATTGTGATAGCCAATGTCTGCACTAAACCATCTGAGAATAGCTGGTAATTTTAAATAACTGCTGCCCTTAACTGCACCTGAAATATAGTCCCAGCCTTCCGTTTTATGAGCGTAAGCACCTTCAAAAATGTGCTGGACAAAAAAGATCCAGATAAAGATCGTGGCAGAACAAATGATGACCATAGAGTAAATACTCCAAAACAATTCAAATCCCCATAAAGAGCTTAAAATAATCCAGCTACTGACCACAAAGATGTTGTTGAGCAGGAGATCCCAAAATTCAGCAGATGACTGCCAGTATTTGGACTGGTGGGCAGAAATCATTTGCGCTAATTTAAACTCCGAACCCTGCTTTAAATCAGTAAATATATGATGGATTAAATCATAAACTCCTAGGCTCAAAATCAGCCTAGGCTTGATGACAAGATAGAAGAAGCCGCCGGGAATCGCCATAAGTGGATGTCGCAGGACTTCATATAGTTTTTGATGGAAAGGATCGAGCTGAGAAAACTCCTCGGTGGACAAGAAATCGGCAACGCCTCGATATCGCTCCCAGTCGCCATTGGTTTTGTGATGGTAGGCATGATCTCTTGACCAGCCATATTGGGGAATCGCATTGATCGCACCCAGCAGGAACCCAATAATACGGTTTGCTGATTTTGACCGAAAGAGAGAATTGTGTCCACAATCATGCATCAAGGAAAAACAGCGCAGTGAAAAGAGAACTAGGAGTACAAGGATTGGGGGCAATAGCCATAGAGAAATTGATTGAGCCTGTATGGCTAAAATCCATAAGAGAACATAAGGCACAACGGTATTAAGAATTTGGTAAGTTGCCCGCAGGTTGCTGCTGTTGATGTATGGAGTCAAGACAAAATTAGCTTTTCTGAGCATATTTCGGTGGTTTTAGTTGACGGGAAAATTGATATTTAAAAAAGGGATGAGCCGGTATTGGGATCTATTCAGTATTTTTGTTCATACAAATCTCCAGGGGATTGATCGAGTTGGAACTCTACCCAACGCCGTTGCACCTGTTGGTAACAATCAACTGGAGCAACTTTGAGGTTTCGCAGTAGGTTAATATCTGCCTGTCCGTCTTCATCAATTAACAACAGAATTTCTTGAACGGGATCATAGGTTTGAACCGTATCAAGCAGCCGTTCAATAACTGTTGTTTTTAGATGGAGCGTTTGCAAATAGGCTGAGACATGCAACAGGGGAACAAACCGGACAGTATGCTCAACTATGTCACTGTTATAATCTACAGATCCAGTATCGATCGCGGCCACATCGCAAGCTACCATGCCCCGTCCCTCAGTGATAAACCCCTGCCATGCTGCATGTCCTAAGGGTAACAGGTTTTCCCGAATAAATAGGTCTTGCCAGTAGCCGCAATCGCCCTGCCATATATCATTCCTGAGTCCCATGGCTCTCCTCCTGAATAAATTTTGCGGCAGCCACCCTGTTTTTCAGAGCCGGAATCACTTCTTCCCGGCAGCTCCAAAAGGCTCCTAATGCCTTTTTAACTTCACGATTTTTATCAATGCGGGTATACCCCAGCGTTGTAGCTTGAATGGTCATCAGTTATCGCTTCCTAAAATTCTGTAAGTCAACCTAAATACTAGCTGTCTTCTGATTGGTAAACAGCCCATAGTTAGATATAGTGAGGGTACTAGATGCGATCGCCAGCACAAAACTTGGCTACCTTTACTCAGATAGCTTGATTGAATATCAACCTGACGTTCAACTTAGAACGCTACAACCTTAAATGTTTGACAAAAAGCTGATCGCAAAAATTTGAAGTCTTCATCATCTGTACCTCGCAGATGTTTATGTGATGGGTTTACACCTCGGCGGGCATTCTGACTTAAAGAGTTGCGTCTCTCCTCACAGTTGCGGGACAGCGCCGGATTTACACCGGACTTTCCCCGTTACCTCTAGCGGGTATCAGGCGCTAGAACCGAGCCTGAGTAATATACCCTATTTATTTTACCTTGACAATAACCCCCAAGCAGCCTAAATAGTCCCAGTGCAGTAACGATAACCTTGAACTCCCAGCAATCACTCTGCACCAACACAGTTATACTGCGGAGTACGATCGCCCACTAAAGTCCTTGATCAATGCTGGGACAATGCGGTGACTCGCCAGCCTAGCCCCAAATAAGTTGCGAGCCACCGGCCCCAATTGCAATGCTGCGGCTCCCCCCATAATGAAAAGATTGCGTCCTGCCCAGCGAAGCCGAGCATCTAACACGGGTAAGCCATTAACCAGGGGTAAGGGGTGAGTCGCCCGTATATTGGCTAATAGGGGCCAGCGATCCACATCTAGCGTACTACCCGTTGCCAGCCAAATGCGGTCGATCGCTTGTTGGGCAATGCAGTGATGAATACCCGGATGGTTGCAGGTTACTCTCCAGGCATTCTCTTGCCACGTGGCGGACTGAACTTCGCACTGCTCGTAAAACGAGAGCTTGCCCTGTCGTTCTTTGCGTCGCAATTGGGTGAGAACGGCTGGGGTTAGGGAACCTCCATTACGGGCAGTTTGAATCATCCGCCAGCGCGTTTCCCAATCCGGTTCGGCGTGAAACCCTTTGAGGTATTTGGGGCCGAGCCATCCCGGTTCGGCATCGAAGAGTTTCTCGTAAAAGGTGCGCCGCGCCATCACGATCTCCTTTGCGCCCCGAGCGATCGCCCCCAATGCTAGGTGTCCGCTCGTCAGCCCACTGCCGACAATTAAAATCGTTTCTCCGGTTAACTGCGGCCAATCGCGCAGATCGACCTGATTGGAGTGCAGGAGGCGATTTTTTGGGGGGGTTGAGGGCAAGGCTTGTACCCATGCAGGAATATTGGCTTGACCGCCGGCGATCGCCAACACAACCCGCTTGGCTGTCAGCACTCCACCGTCGGCGAGTTCCAATCGAAACCGCTGCCATCCTTGCTGACGAAACAGTTCGATCCGCTGTACCCGAGCTGGAATGACTCGCTCGTGTAATTCCCAGCGCCGAATCACTTCTTGACAAAAGTCATGGAAGAGTTGGGTTCCCGGTAGGTCGTAGGGAGCAAAGAGTTCCGATGAACGGGATTCAGCAAAGGTTCGCAGGGCATGGGGATTGGGGTCGGGATGATGGACTACCGGCGATCGCAGGTGGGGAATATTGTAGGCAGCAAACTGGTGTTGCCATTGCTGTAGCCAATCCCCCGCTGGATCGAGTACCACAAAGCGGTTGCGCATGGACTCCTTCTTTTGCAGCAGATGCGTCACTAATGTTAACGCCTGGGGGCCCGCACCAATTATGGCAATATCTACCTGGTCTACCGTTCCATTTGAGGGGGCCGTCTTCCAATTACACATCACTTTCTAATCTCGTTCAATTCACTTGTGATGATGATTATCATTCTACTTTCTGTAATTCTATCTTAAGCCAAGACTGAATGGACTACTCAAGGGGTGACAAGGCAGCTCAAATGTGGAGATCACATAACGATAACATCAGGTTAGAGGGTTACTTGCCCGAAAAATCGTTGAGATTTTTTCGCCATGTTAAAATGCTCATAATCAAGCTTAGTCTTAGATTCAAGCCTGTTGTCATCCTCTGAACCAATCAACTTAAGTATTTCAAAGGTTTATCAACCTCTGTACATAATCACGAGCATCATCAGGATTCCATTGAACTGGTGAATTTCCAAATAGATAACTCATTTCGTTTTGGCATACAAAATCTTGGCAATCACCCTTCTTTAACTTGGTACTTAGCCAATTAAGTGAATTTTCAAATGTCGATTGAAAACTACCGCTAAACTTATGGTTTGGGACATTGTATAAAAGACACTCAATAAAATAAGAGGGAAATTGCTTTGGAACATGCAAACCTGCATTTATACAATTTCTAGCATTCTTGAAAACTCGAACTGTAGGCTTATACCACCCACCAGTCTGTTCCTTGGAGTTCTTATTTGCACCATTATCATAATGGCGTTTTGGGAAGTTGCAAATTTGTTGCTCTCCAGGTCTTGTCCAAAATGTCATACCTTCTGCGACTAATTGCATCTTCTCATAATGCTCATAAGTTGCCGACACAACAATATCTGCTTTGATCCGCCCACTATGAGGTAGCAACTTGATTGACTTACTACCTGATGTATCAATATATTGAGAACCATAATATCTGGATAATGCAGAAATTACATCCTTTTGAAAGTCAAACCAAGTATAGCCAACAGGGAACATTCCCAACTTCGATTTCTCTTCTGTGGTTAAATTTGAGTAAACACTAGAAGTGAGTTCTACTACAAGATCTACATCACTATCACCATAAATATTGGTTGAATTCCTATATGATCCTTGCAAGTAGGTGGTGTAATAGATATCTAAAGTCCACTGATAACTTTGTAGGGCATGTCTAATAGACTCATGAGTTTTTTTCGCCGATACAGTTGCTCCTTGATGAGACCAAGTTTGAAGTTGGGATTGAGATATAGCCATAAGATTAGAATCGTCATCAAAATTACTGAGTTACTCTTCTTAAAGCCTCTACTCGTGTCAAATACTCACGAGAGACACGCTTGAATTCCATTTTTCCGATATTCTGCCTCCCACGACCAGTGAAGTAATCTCCAGCCAATTCCTGACCGTCTGGAGATAGCTGTAAATTAGCCGTACCTCGATGAGCATTCATAGTATCGATGCTTAGAGCAGATGGTTCATTCATATACTCATACTTCAAACAAGGCTCTGAAGATTTATGTGTATTGACTGTTCCCATAATAGAATACGAACTGGAATTTTGAGTAGTCAAACGCACGTTTAACTGTGTCCAGGTTTGCCGAACATACAAAATCACATCTGGGATATCGGTTGTTGTATCTGGAACATTAGTTTCACCACTATAAGATGAGTGAATAACACCTACCCAAGTACCTTGAAGATTTGGGATCGATGAGAAGGATATGAATTTAAATTGTTGACACCACAGATATTTATCAAACCACTGATAAATTAGGCCGTAAAACCCCATGACTGATGGCGAGTCAAGCCACCAAGGAGCTTGCAATTTCGTCAACTGCAACCCAGAACTCAAAATTAAAGAAGCCACTATAGCAAAGAACGCCAGCCAAATTGGAGTCGATTTTCGCTCAGAAGCGTTTGTTGCATAGGCGTGCATGTAAAGCTTACTCCAGGTGTCTCATTCTATGTGTAGTTTTTTTCTGAGTTTAGTAACACTACACAACGATCTAGTTTATCTTTAGGTTAGTACCTAAGAACTACTATGAAGGTAGGGATAACCCTACCTAGCATGATTGAATTAAAACGCTGGTTGCGCCATCCAACAAATCGCTAAAGGCAAGACTCAATGGAATCCATGATGTTGATTACGATCTCCTCATCCGTGCTGATGCCAATACCCCTAATTTTGTGGGCGATCAGGGTTGACCTTTGAATGCTGAGTGACTCCCCATAAAGTGCGATCGACCCTTACAACCTTAACTCTAACCGATAATCTCTATTGCGTCCGCACCAACGTAATGTTAGGCGGCTTCAACGACTATATGGCTGATCAACGTTTAAGCCAGGAATGACTCGATAGTGCTTTACGTTGAAAGTACAGAGAGTAGCATTTCGGCCAACGGCACAAGCGGCAATCAATGCATCAATTAGGCCGACCTTATGAGACAGATAATAGGCTGTGAAATCAGACAAAGCACGAGCGCAATCGGTTTCAGTAGGCCAAATAATTTGCAACGGAGCCACCATCTGTAAAGCTTTACGAACCTGTTGCTTGTTCTGAGCATCGTGAATCAGTTCCATGACAACAAACCCAGGAATGCTTGGCAGTTCTGAGACAGAGGCGAATCACGCAAGCGCAGGCGCGTAACCTCGCTGGATGTCAATCATGACATCTGTATCAACTAAATACATTCGCTACCTAAGCCCGCTCTCGGTTTTCTGTCTGGTTACGCAACCTACGCGCGTGTTCCTGACTATCAATGACATCAGATCGGGAACCAACCACCCCGATGCTTTCCCAGTAAGCCACGAGTTCTACACCGGTTTTAGGAGGATTTTGAAGGAAAGGGCGAAATGAGAGGACGCGCAAAATATACTCTACTAAAGGCAACTTGAGTTGAGATGCCTCAGTGGATAGTTCATCTTCTAAATCTGGAGGTAGCTCTATACTTATATTGATACAGTTTGTTCAAAGCACTCCTACACTACTCCTATCTTACTGATTTCCTCACCTCATTAGCAAACCATTACTGAACAGACCAAGTTGCGATCGCCAGCGCCCCTAACCCAATTCCAACAAGCGCTGGCACTAAACGGCTGCCCAAAATTCGCCACTTTGCATTCATCGGTAGCTTCCCGGTTTCCCAGTAAACCCAGTCATCTCCTAACTGGCTTGCCAACTCTAAGTTTCCTGAAATGAGGAGAACGATACCATTGCCTGTAGCAGGATTGACCCGCACCGTATGCCCTAACGCCGGCAAATTCCCCCCATCATGACCTACAGTATATTCATCAGCACCATTAGCAACATACAAAGTATGTCCTAAACCCCAATCCTGATGTGCCCCTGGCTGAGGGTTGATCATTTGCTTTAGTGTTTCTTGTTTTAGAACTAAGTTCGTTCGGCTATAAGCTTGAACGAAGCGAGCCATATCTTGAGGCGTTGCGTAAAGAGATGCCGCTGCTGTAGCTGTGTATCGACGATGAGGACTCGGTTGAAGTTTTTCATCGAAGCTGGTTGCTAGCCGATCTGTACGACCAGAAGCAGCGATCGCCTCCCAGTCAAAACTTGATTCTCTCATACCCAAAGGTTCTAAAATAGCCTTTTTCATATAGTCCGAAAAAGACTCTTGCGTGACGTCCTCAATCAATAATTGCAAGACGGTGTAACCACCGCCAGAATATAGCCAGTTTCTTCCAGGCTCTCTAGCAACTGTCACTCCACGAGGTTTTCCTGACATAGAATCTTGGGTCAAAGTCAGCGACTCTTCAAGGGATTGAATCGATTCACCGGGCAGAAAACCAGCGTAGCCAAAAAGGTCGTCTAATCCTCCTGTATGACTGAGTAGATGTCGAATGGTTACCTTATCGCTATATTGACTCACGGGAAATTGCCAGCGTTTCAGGTACTGATTGGCAGGCTTATCTAAAGCGATCCGTCCTTCTTCTACGAGCTTCATGACCCCCCAAGCGGTGACCATCTTACTCACGGATGCCATTTGGTAGATTGTGCGATCGATCTGGACGGGAATTTTTTTGGCGGCATTTGCAATCCCAAAAGGATGGGCTGCAACAACTTCACCCTTTTGAATCAGAATGAGAGCTGCACTACCCAGTTTCGGCTTACCTGGCTGACTCAGTTTTTGGATCAAATAGTTTTCGAGGGTTGCCAAATCTCCGCGCGGTACTGCTGGACGGGCAATCCAAAATACTTCAACCATGACAATAGTCATGACGATCGCAACCCAACGTGCGATCGAGCCTATTGTCGTGAATATATTGATACTCATGCTTTTGAAGAAAATTCAGTGGGGAAGGGAGTGAGAGCGATCGCTTCAAGCGCAGTGTAAAGTTTAGCATTTTATCTCCATCAAGGAGTGAGCGGCAAAACGACCAAGATGAGCGGTGGCAGATTGCTTTTGCATGAATACCAGTTTCCTTTAGAATCCAGTATGGAAAAGAAGAAATGACCGATAGCGATTAGAGAGACAAAGCCTCGATCGTCACTAGACCACCCTCGATTGCTTGGATTCGCAAATCATAACCTCGCAATAGCTGCATTCCAATCAGAGGAACCGTCTCTGACTCATTGATATAAACCTCACGGTATTGCCCGTCCCAAATTACCAGCCCAAGGTAAACTTCAAAAGTACAAAAAGTTCCATCGCCTAATGTCGCCATATCTCGACCTTCCCAACTGAGTGCTAATGTCGAGATCATCTCTGATGGCAAGGTTAAAAAACCAGAGAAGCCTGTATCAATTACGGCATCTACCCTTTGCGTTGTCTGATTATTCCTAACGGCGATCGCCAACATTGCTTCACAACTCTGATTCACACGCCCTTGCATCATTGCTTTGGTCTCAAACTCCGTGCCCCAAAACGATCGACTGCTGGATGTCCAATGCGAACAAACCAGGTTTGAGCATCTGATACTCTTGCTGAGAGCTGTTTTGATGCTGTGAGTAGATCGTCAGCGATCTCAAAAGCTCCTGTTTCGATGTCGATCGCCACAATTTTGCCTTGGTTGCCTTCTTCGGCCTGTTGACGCACCTGAGACTCATAAATCTCATCGCCACGCCGAGCAAACTCTTCTTTGCTATAGCGGGGTTGACGAACTGCCATAGACTGAACCTCGGTTGCAAGATTGTCCCTAAATTTTACCCTAAGCAGAAAAGAAGGGTTAGGAGATAACCAAACTGCTCAAAAGTTTAATTCCCAACAGATCGCCCTTGGCAGCATCAAATCACCCGTATATCCCGTATCAATAACCGATCTCAGTGCTTTAATTGGTTTGCTATCGTTATCCTATTGCCTCATTTTAGTCGTGTCACGGCAGTACGGTGAGTTATGCCGACGAACTCATGCCAGAGACTCCGGCAATGCAATATGAGCGGCGGGATTTGGGTGCTTTTCCCAGAGTGATAGAATGAGGTATATTATGTGATGAGTTAGTTTTTTCTTGAATTTTTGTTTTATGAGAAACATTCTACTCATGGGCGCATCGACGTTGTTAGTTGCAAGCATGGCAACTCCAGCACAAGCGTTTATGGTTGATTTAGGTACCGGTACAAGTCTGGAAGGATGGCAGATTTCTAACGATGGTGGGGCATCGTATATTTCACCGACTGCAAGGTTGGATAGCAATGCCCTTTGGCCCGATCCATTTGGGACACCTGGGGTTTGGCAAGGAATGTTCGAGTTCTTTGTCCCTGATGACGTTGAGAATGTATCGCTCTCCATCTTTGATATTGGCGTTGACGATCGTGTTGTCCTGAGTCTGAATGGAACCGTTATTCCTGGAGCCAACGCTGTCATCTTCGGCAGCGTCGGCTCAGGTGTCCATGATTTTGGTGATGGTCGTGGTCCGGTTGATTTTGAATTCACAGGCAGTAGCAATTGGCTAAAGGGCGACCCTTTAGTGACGAGCGAAAACTTTATTTATGGAGGTGTTAATCAGCTTATCGCTTACGTGAACAACACCAACACGGGTGACCCGGCTGCACTTCCTGTGGATGAGGTTGAACTCACAGCATTTTTCATGCAAGCAGAGGTCAATGGTGACCCCAAGGCACCAACGTCGGTTCCTGAACCTAGCAGTTTCATCTCTCTATTAGGGCTGAGCGTTATGGCTGGATTATGCAAGCTTGGTAAAAGCGTGCTGAGTTAAGTCTATGAATTAGGGCGTGTCATCAATCTGGGCAATCCGACAGGATTTCAGAGGAAATTGCTGCAAATTTCGGGTAACGTCAATAATTTCTTGGACGACAGCAGAAGCATACGCAGTAGAGTCACGAGCAATATATGCAGCGATCGCATCCACATCATCCAATGCTTTTGAAGACCAGTTTACTACAGCCATTGACTCAAACGTTTTTCTGCATCTGCTTGAGAGATTGTTCCTTCAGTATCTGCTGCTTCCAAACCTTGCCGAACTTTGGCAAGAACGTAAAGATGGTATTGGATTTCTTCAAAAGAGCAATCATCTGGGAGTCTCTCAAGGAGAGAGCGGACAGTTTCTTTCGTTGTTGTCATAACCCACTGACCAAAGCAGAGTATCTCCCTATTTTATCACTCAATCGCCCGTCCCAGTTCTATTTCGTATCCGCACTCTTCCTCTGACGAAATGTTGGGTTTGCCCGGTAAAAGAATACTTTCTTCATGCCCAAACCCGCTTCAGCGTCAGTGTAAACCCCGGCAAAACCTGCTCTCCTGATAGCTGGTTCGGATTCTCTAACACCTCAACAGCTTGACCTAGACGATAAATTTCCACCCGCTTATTTTTCGGGTCAATTAACCAGCCCAACTGCGCCCCATTCTGCAAATATTCCTGCATCTTTGCCCGCAGTTCCTTGAGAGTGTCAGTTTCCGATCGCAATTCAACCACAAAGTCCGGACATAGGGGCGCAAAACCCTTGCGTTGCTTTGGGGTGAGAGCATCCCAACGCTCTTGACGTACCCATGAAGCATCAGGAGAACGGTTCGCCCCATTCGGCAGTTCAAACCCACTTGAAGAATCAAAAGCCAAACCATGACCCCCTTCTTCTTCAATCCACCGGGCGAGGAAGTAACTGAGTTTCAAGTTGCGATTGCCCGTTTCACTACCCGTTGGTGGGGTCACGATCAATTCTCCTGTTGTAGTTCTCTCCAGTCGAAGTTCGCGATTGGCCGCAGCCAGCATGGCAAACTGCTCCGGTGTCACATGCAGCGTCAATTCTTGGGGAAGTTGGACCCATAGGGGTTTAGATTGAGGGGAAGCTTGGACAACCATCATTGTGCCTCACAGGGCTATCTCGCCACCATTTTATATTACCCTGGAAGAGTTACAGGAAAGATGCCAGCCGCGATCGCCTTTCAACCTCAGTCCCTATTCCTTCTTCCTGTATCAGAAAAAATTCCTGTTCTAGTCCCAGGCGACGGTTAAGGACATTCATATTTTCTACTTCATGTATAACTCGACTATACTAACCTGAAGAGCAATTAAGCCAAATCCGGATAAAATGACTCCAGAAATACGGTTAATCCAGCGCAAGCGATGAGGGGTAATTTTATTTTTCATGAAGCCAACGGCGGTAACCAGGACGAACCACCACAGAGCTGACCCAGAAAATACACTCAGAACGAGGATAAGAGCTAACCCATAGTGTCCGTTAGTATTTCCAGCTCCGAATCCGGCAAAGATAGCGGCAAAAGAGAGAATAGTTAAGGGATTGGTTAAGGTTAGAAAGAGGGTAGAAATATAAGCTCGCCATAGGTTTTTACCGTCAATTTTAGCTTCTTCTTTACTGGGAGACGAGCGAAAAGTTTGGATACCTAAATAACAGAGGAAAAGTCCACCAATGAGGCGTAATGCGATTTGATGTTCGATGAAAAGATTGGAGATGAAGGTTAATCCAAATCCGGCAATACAGCCATAGAAACCATCGGCAGTGGCTGCCCCTAAACCGGAGACTAATCCGGCGATTCTGCCTTGGCTTAAGGTGCGACGAATGCATAAAATGCCAATAGGGCCAACGGGTGCGGCAATGGATAAACCGATGATTAATCCTTTGAGAATGACTGAAAGTTCCATGGGGAATTATTGTGCTATGCGCTGGGGAATAGGGAATGGGAAATGGGTTGCTCCTACTGTGTTTTAGAATAACTAAGTCTAAAGCGGAATTGAATAGAGATTTGAAGGAAAATGAAGCGATTTTTGGAGAATTATAAGGTAAAATTGAGTAATGACTTTTGATTCTGAAAAACTGCTCGATCGAACCGGATGGCGGATTCTGGAGATCTTGCAAGAGGAGGCAAGAATATCGTTGGCGGAGTTAGGGAGAAAGGTGGGGTTGTCTGCTCCAGCGATCGCCGAACGGGTAAAACGAATGGAAGAAGCGGGTATCATTATAGGATATCAAGCCCAGGTCAACCCGGAAAAAGTGGGCTATGCTATTGCTGCTATTATTGCCCTCACCACGACTCCTCAGAAGTATCCGCAGATCTTAGCCCTGATTGAAATGTTGCCAGAAGTGCGATCGTGTCACCATGTAACGGGTAACTTCTCTTTCTTTATGGAAGTGACGGTATCTTCAATGGGGCACTTAGAGGAGATAATCAATCAACTGAGTGAGTTTGGACAAACTTCGACTTCTATTATTCTTTCGTCACCACTTCCGAGACGAGGCATTATGGATCGTCAATAGGTTAGGGCGATCGCTGCAAATAATCCTGGGTTACTTGCATAATAATATCTAAGCGAAAGTTATCAAATAAAGCAGTCAGTGCTTCAGATAGGGCTGGGTGAGTCGGGGCAATTGATTGGATCAAGAATTCAACTTGTTCTTCATTCACTTCTCTAGCAGTAGAATAGAGAGCCTGTACCCAGGTTGGTGACATTTGAGTAAACTGTTCTCCCCAGAAGCGATCGCTGCGTACCCGATGTTTTTTAAGCTTCCTTTTAGATTTTGGCATCGTTTCATAAATGTAAGAAGCCTCTAAATAACGAGATAAACTATTAAAAATCACCTGACTCTTAAAGGGTTTACAAATAAAATTATCGGAACCAGCCTGTATAATTTCTGTACGCCTTTCTTCAAAAGCACTAGCAGTTAAGGCAATAATCACTGTTGACTTTAGACCCTGCTGCTGTTCTTGCTCCCGAATAATGCGAGTCGCTTCTAAGCCATCAACCACAGGCATCCGAGTATCCATGAAAATCAAGTCAGGTTTACAGCTCTGCCAAAGAGCGATCGCTTCTTGACCATTCGTCCCTTCAATTACTTCAAAACCGACAGGGGAAAGTAACTTGACCAGCAGCTTGCGATTTTCTGGGGTATCATCAACGACTAAAACACGGTACATCTTTTGATTAGGACTTAACTCTACGACTTGGCGAGTATCCGTTTCCCTAAAATTAAGTAAAGATTGATGGCCTAATTTTAGGGGAATATCAAACACAAATACTGTTCCTTTTCCTACTTCACTGCTAACAGAAATTTCTCCTCCCATTAAACGCACAAACTTATCGGTAATCGATAAACCCAAACCCGTTCCTTGAGCAGAACTTATCCCGGTTGACGTTTGCACAAAAGCCTTAAATAAATCCTGTTGTTCTTCCTGTATAATCCCTGGGCCTGTATCACTCACTTTAAATTCAATAAATTCAATATTCCCATTATGACCCCTGTTTTGTTGGAGCGTTACACTCAGTTTCACCTGACCGAGTGCTGTGAACTTAATTGCATTGCCGATCAAATTAATCAAGCAACTCCGTAGCTTTTGCTCATCTGATTTGATGTATTGTGGAACTTGAGGATCAACATTAAATTCTAGATGGATATTTTTAGATTCTGCTTTGATTTCAAATAAATCCTCTAAGCCATCTAATAAATAGTAGATGTCCAAGTCTTTTTCATTTAAATGAATAATTCCTGCTTCAATTTTTGATAAATCAAGAATATCATCAATCAAATCTAATAAATGTTCGCCACTTCGATTAATGATTTCTAAATATTCTCGCTGTTCATCATTAGTTTGGTAATCCCGAAGCATCACTTGAGTAAACCCTAAAATAGAGTTTAAAGGGGTTCTGAGTTCATGGCTCATATTCGCTAAAAATTGACTTTTAGCCTTAGACGCTGCTGCGGCCTCTTCTTCAGCTTTCTTACGTTCTTGAATTTCCTGTTGCAGAGTTTTATTTTGCGCTTCTAGCTGGTTTTGCAATCGTCGAATCGTTAATTGATGTTCAATGCGAGCTAAAACTTCTTCCACCTGAAACGGTTTAGTAATATAATCTACGCCTCCAACTTGAAACGCCCTGACTTTATCTAAAACTTCATCTAATGCGCTGAGAAAGACAATAGGAATATTCTGAGTCTGTTCGTCTTTTTTTAGCTCCTGACAAATTTCATAGCCATTCATATCCGGTAATTTAATATCTAAAAGGATTAAATCCAGATTTCCCGATCGCGAAGCTCTGAGAGCCATTTCTCCTTTCACCGCTCCTTTAACTTTATATCCAGCCTCAGACAACGTTTTAGATAAGACCTGGAGATTTTCCAGTTGATCGTCAACAATTAAAATATTCCCTTTGTAAGTATCCACAGTTTTTACAAACTAGCTCCTCATCTTAATCAAGAATATCAATATCGCTCTCCTCAATCAAACTTAAGATTTGATCGCAGCGAAAGGTTTTTACTAAATCAGTTAGGGCGTTAGCTAAAGCAAAATGCGGCTCAGGAATTTGGTCAATCAACTGTAAAAGCCGATCGTCATCAATGGCATCTGCTGCCTGATATAATGCCTTTAGCCACTGATTGGGCATAACATTTAGGCTATGGGCTGTGAGAATAAATGGGGATAGAGAAGTAGTGATTAATTTTTCCCTTGGCTGTTCTAAATGATAATCATAAATATAACGTACATCTAGATATTGGGCAATCTTTTCAAAGATCAGAGCTTCTGTGAAGGGTTTCCGCACACAATCATTACACCCTACCCTGACTATACGCTCGAGTTCGTCCTCTAAAATACTTGCAGTTAAGGCAATAATGATGGGGGATCGATCGGTTGCTGGTGTATTCGCTCTAATATGCTCAGTCACTTGATCTCCATTCATAACTGGCATCCGGATATCCATCCAAATTAAGTGAGGTTTCCAACTTTCCCAAATGGCGATCGCCTCTTGTCCATTTTCTGCCATTTTCACTTCAAAACCGATCGGTTCTAAAATTTGTAACAAAAGTTGCTGATTTTCCCACTGATCGTCCACAATCAAAATTCGGTACACAGACTGTTCTGGTGCTAAACCCACTACTCGACGACTTCCACTGCTCGGGACGACTTCATTTGCATCAACCGTACAGACTTCAATCGTAAACTGAAATTTACTCCCATAACCCACTTGACTTTTAAGAGTGATTGTGGAGTTCATCAGCCGAACAAATTTTTGGGCAATAGTCAAGCCTAAACCCGTTCCTTCTTGAGACACTTTTCCCGTTTCACTTTGCACAAATGCCTCAAATAACTTTTGCCGATCTTCTGGAGCTATTCCAGGACCAGTATCTTCTACTTCCACTTGCAGAGCCACTTTTTTTGAGAGGTTTAATTCTTCATTCTCGATCGCTAAAACACGGAGAAAGACTTGCCCTTTTTGGGTGAATTTAATTCCATTATTGAGCAAATTAATCAAGACCTGGCGCAATTTGACTTGGTCTGCACAAATGTAGTCTGGAACCTCTCGATCGATGGCAAAAATTAATTCTATATTTTTTTGTTCTGCTTTGAGCTTAAACATATCCTCCAGATCGTCAATCATCCTCCTAAAATCAAAACAGCCCTCATCTAAAGTAACTCTCCCTGATTCGATTTTAGATAAGTCTAAAACATTATTAATTAAAGTCAACAAATGTTGGCCACTCCGATTCATAATCCGAACATTCTCTTGATGTTCTGTTGGTAAAACAGGAGAACGGCCCATTAATTGACAAAAGCCTAAAATCACATTTAAAGGCGATCTCAGCTCATGACTCATATTAGCCAAAAACTCACTTTTAGCCCGATTCGCTAATTCTGCGGCTTGTTTTGCCAGTTCCAACTCTTGGGTTCTTTGATAAACTTTTTTCTCCAAATCCTGATTCAGTTCCCTGAGTTCTGTATTGATCAGTTGTAAGGTTTGATTTTGCTGGGCTAATTTTTGATCTTGGTCATAACTTCGTAATGCCTCAAGGACCGTCAACTTCAGATCTTCCTCATCCCAAGGTTTGGCAATATATCGATATAATTTAGCATAATTAACCACTCGTCCCACAACATCGGCACTAGCTTGACCCGTTAATAATATTTTCAATGTTTTTGGAGATAAATCATGGATTCTAATTAATAGCTCATCACCCGACATTTCCGGCATCATATGATCGGAAATGATTAAAGCAATATCCATTTGATCCAACAAACAATCTTCAGCAATTTCTAGAGCTTCCATTCCGCTTTCAGCTTGCTCGATAAAATAACCGTAAGTCAACCATGCTTTCAGTTGTCGCTTTAAGCTATCTAAAATAATGGGGTTATCATCGACACAGAGGATAACTCGATTAGAGGTCATAAATTTAGCACTCGATTAATTTTTAAAAACAACGAAACTTCTGAACGTCTATAGGGGGATTCTTATTTTGTCTTCTAGGATCAACTGAATTTATGGCAAAAATATCCATAGAGACTTACAATAGAGGGCAATCACAGATATGTTATGAATCAAAAATAACTTTAGATTCACAATCGCTCTGTTTCTGTCTCTCAAACCAAGTTCCCCTTTGGCATTCATTGTCTGACCGATCGCTGATGATTAAGCAGGAACCTATCTCAGTTAAACCCAATATCCTTGTGGTTGATGATATCCCAGCCAACTTGCATTTGTTTGCTAAGATGCTCTCTCAAGAGGGCTATAAGGTGCGATCGGCAGTCACAGGTGCATTGGCAATATCGGGTGCTAAAGCAATACCCCCTGACTTAATTTTACTTGACATTCTAATGCCAGAACTTAATGGTTATCAAGTTTGCTCCTTGCTGAAAGCCGATCCCGTAACCCAGGATATCCCGATTATTTTTATTAGTGCCCTAGGAGAAGAAATCGATAAGGTGAGAGCCTTTGAAGTCGGAGCGGTTGATTATGTGACTAAGCCTTTTCTAAAGTCTGAGGTGCTTGCCCGGATTGACTATCATGTCAGAGCCTCTCAAACCCGACAAAAACTGCTCACTCAGAATTTACGTCTACAAGAAGAAATTGAATATCGTCATTTGATGGAAGCAAAACTGGAGCGCTTTAGCTTTCATCTGAAACAGATCCACCGTTTAGATACATCCCATTATCGCACGATTGAAGCTTTGTTTCGGGATTATCTGCAAACGGGATGTTCTATTTTAGGATGTTCGGTTGGCGCGATCGGTCACATAGAAGAGGATCTGTATGTGATTGATGCTGTGGAATCCACCCTGGACGGTATCAGTCGATGCTCGAAACTCGACTTTCAAGATACTTATTTAGATTGGGTGATTCGCAGGGAAAAAACCATAACCCATGAACAACCCAATCAAGGGTCTAGACAACACAAACCCCTCCATTTGGGGAACTACACTTTGGAATCGTTTATTGGTACACCCATTTGGGTACAGGATGAACTTTATGGTGTTTTGGTATTTGGGTCAACTCATGATGCCCTAAATACATTAGATACTCAAGCTCAAGAAATTCTAGAGCTAATGGCTCAAGGGTTAGGCAAGTGGATTGGGATTCGACAAACGGCTCTGAAACGGCAACAGGCAGAAGAGGAGACTCAATTATTACTCAAGGTGACTCAAGCGATTAGCCGATCGCCGGATTTTGAGAGTGCCCTTCAATCTGCCCTGGAACATCTCTGTGAAGCCAGCGGTTGGAGCTACGGTGAAGCTTGGCTACCGAGTGATGAGGGTCGCAGTTTAACCCTTAGTCCAGCTTGGTACTCCCACAAACAGGAACCGCCAGAGGTCTTGAGTCATTTAGAACGGTTTCGCTTAGTTCGTCAAGGCCAGATTTGGAGGAGTGGAACGGGTTTGCTCGGGAAAGTTTGGGTAACGGGAAAGGCACAATATGTGCCGGATGTGCCAGAGAAATCGCCGGACATTTGTCAACACAAGGATTTAGCCGCTCTGTGCCATATCCAGCAAGGGTTGTGGATTCCCATTCTCTCCGTCTCAGCAGAGCAACAGCAAGAAAAAGTTGTCGCAGTGTTGGTGCTATTTCTGTCGGGAATCTCAACCTTAGATTTTCACCATCAATCCCATCAATTACTGGCCTTTGCTTCGGCAATCGCCTCCCAACTCGGAACTGTAATCCGCCAAAAACAGATTGAAGCCGAGCAAAGAGCGATGCTCATGGCTATGGATGATGCAGTCATGGTGTATAACCAGGAAGGGATTTGTCTGAAATTCATGACCAATAATCCCTTATTTCTCCAGAAACCGCCGGAAAGTAAATTAGATAAAAGCTTGTATGACTGTTTACCCGAAGCCCAAGCAGATGCCCACTTAACGGCTATCCGACAGGCGATCGCCACCCGAGAAACCCAAACCCTTCAATATCACCTCATGATTGGCGATCGACGGATTTGGTTATCCGCTAAAATTTCCCCCTTATCTCACCAAACCGTCCTGTTAGTCGTTCGAGATATTACCCCTCTAGAAACCATAACCACCGCCCTTCAACACAGTGAAGCCCGGTTTCAAGCCATTTTTGAACAAGCGGGTATTGGCATATATATTACTACTTTAGAGGGCCAGATTTCACAAACCAATGCTGCCTTTGAATCCTTCCTCAACTATACTTCACAAGACCTTCAAAACCTTCAAATTAAAGATATTATTCATCCCGATGACTATCAAAACGATCCCAACTTTCAAAATTTATTACTCGGTAGAATTCAATCCTATCAAGTCGAAAAACGCTATATTCACCAAAATGGGGAGATCAGATGGGGAAGACTGACGGTTTCATCGATTCAAGATAAAGATGAAATCCAGTTTGTTTTTGGCATGGTAGAAGATATCACAGAAACTCATAAAATAGAATGGGCACTCAAAGAGAGTGAAAGGCGATATCGGGAACTAATTGAAGTACAAAAAGATGTTTTAATTTGCCGCTGGAAACCCGATACAGAACTCACTTTTGTCAATCAATACTTTTGTCATTTTTTCAATCATAATGCTGAAGACTTAATCGGCAAAAAACTTAACTCATGGTTGGTTAATGCCCAGTCAGTCGAAGAAGTTGAAGATAATATTCTCGAACTCTTAACTACTCTAAATCCCAAAAGTTGGGAATATAAGTATTGCTCAGGGACCGGAGAACATCGATGGTTAAGGTGGACAAATCAACCCATTGTCGATCGTTGGGGAACTTTAGTTGATATTCAAGCCTTTGGTGTTGATATCACAGCACAAAAGCAACGGGAGTTAGGCTTAAAGTTGATTGCTGAAGGTATTGCTTCTGCTACTGGCAATGAATTTTTTAATAGTTGTACTCAATATTTAGCTAATGTTTTACAAGTCAAATACGCGTTACTGGCCAAAGTCTCCGATCCCAAGCTTCGCAAGGTAAATATTTTAGCTTTTTGGAATTCCATAGAATTAGAGAAAATTGATGAGTTTGAGACTCTAGATGCCCCTTGCGATCAAATCTTATCTGGAGAATCAGTTTACTATCGAGATGAATTACAAGAAAAATTTGGAAATCATCCACTAATTTCTAGACTAAAAGCCAAAAGCTATTGGGGTTTACCCTTAAGAAATACCCACCAAGAAATTATTGGTTATCTGGCCATATTAGATACAAGACCATTGGAAATAGACTCCCAAAAGCAAGTCATTCTCGATATATTCTCAGCCCGAGCAGAAGCAGAATTAGAACGAAAGATTTCTGAAGAGAAATTAGAGAAAATAGCTCAGAAAGAACGGTCTATCGCTAAAATATTGGCACAGATGCAACCCCTATTAGATCTCGATAAAATATTAAAATCTACCACCCATGAAATCCGAAACCTATTTAATAGCGATCGGGTGGCTGTTTATCAATTAAACCCAGATTGGAGCGGTCAATTTATTGCTGATTCAGTGGCTTCAGAATGGGATTCTATCGTTGATATAAGAGATCGGTTTTCTGCTTCTTCCGAATTAATTAATGATGAAAGTTGTGCCATTAAATTCTGGATCGATACTCCAAGTCAATCCCCTCATCCTTTAAGATTGATTGGTTCAGATATCCCTCCTTATCCTCACTATCAATACCTATGTATAACAGATATTTATCAAGCAGGATTTCAAGTTGAGTATCTAAAATTTATCGAAAAAATACAAGCTAGATCTTATCTGATTATTCCCTTATTTTCCTCTCAAAAGCTATGGGGATTATTAGGGATTTATCAAAATAAAAATCCTCGTCAATGGCAAGAAGATGAAATTCAAGTAGCCATGTATATTGCCCACCAGATTAGTCTGGGAATTCAACAGTTGCAATTAGTGGATCAAATTCAGACCAAATCGGAAGAACTAAAAATTGCTAAAGATCGTGCCGATGCTTCTAATCGAGCGAAAAGCTCTTTCTTAGCAAAAATGAGTCATGAATTCCGGACTCCTCTCAATGCAATTTTAGGATTTGCACAAGTTATGGGACGTGATGGATCGTTATCTTCTATTCAGCAAGAACAACTCAAAATAATTAATCAAAGTGGCGAACATCTACTTAACTTAATCAATGATGTCTTACAAATGTCTAAAATAGAGTCTGGAAAAATCTCCTTGAATTATACTCATTTTGATTTACTCAAAAGTGTAGAGAAGCTTAAAAATATATTACAGCTTAAAGCTCGTCTTAAAGGGTTAGAACTGAAAATAAAAGTTGAAGATAAAGTCTCTCAATATATGTATGGAGACGAAAATAAATTAGGACAAGTCCTCCTAAATTTGGTGGATAATAGTATTAAATTTACCCCTCAAGGTTCAGTTACCCTAGAAGTCATGCTATCGGATACATTAGCAAGCGATCCCAATCAACATACTCTCCGGTTTAGTGTGGCTGATACGGGGATCGGTATTGCTCCTGAAAATATTGAAGTTTTGTTTAAACCGTTTGTCCAAAGTAAGGGATTAACTCTAATTTCTGATTCTGGGCATAACGATCAAGAAGGAACAGGATTAGGATTAGCGATCAGTCAACACTTTGTTGAATTAATGGGAGGTCAATTAAAGGTAAACTCGACTCTGGGGATAGGG
The DNA here is from genome assembly GCF_982964205.1 of Roseofilum sp. Taxonomy (NCBI): domain Bacteria; kingdom Bacillati; phylum Cyanobacteriota; class Cyanophyceae; order Desertifilales; family Desertifilaceae; genus Roseofilum; species Roseofilum sp. Next base: position 51,705 of record NZ_CEZBFX010000007.1, read on the forward strand.
AGTACCTTCTTTTTTGAGATTCCCTTGCAGCTAGGACAAGCTGAATCTATTATTTCTATTCATCCTCTACAAGCGATCATTGGATTAGCTCCAGATCAACCGGTTTATCGCATCTTAGTTGTTGATGATGAACGGGATCAGTGCTTATTGATGTTGCATTTATTAAGTCATGTGGGCTTTGAAGTTCAGACTGCCCAAAATGGTAAAGAAGCGATCGCCATTTGGCAAAGTTGGCAACCCCATCTGATCCTCATGGATATGCGGATGCCTGTCCTTAATGGCTTAGATGCAACTCATCAGATTAAGGCGACTATCCAAGGTCAAGCCACCGTGGTGATGGCACTTACCGCTCATGCCTTTCAGGACGATCGAGAACAGGTTTTAGCGGCTGGATGTGATGATTTTATCAGCAAACCCTTTCAAGGAGATATGCTATTAGAGAAAATTGCTCATCATTTAGGCGTTCGGTATCTGTATGAAACCGGTTCCCTAGAGTCAACGGTTGAACCCATGGACACCAAACCGACTCCACCGACGATCGCCTCAATCGGAGATTTAGCGTGGCCAACCTTATCATCGGAGAGCTTATGGGCCCTTCATCAACATGCTATTGAAGCCGATCATGAATCTATTCTCGATCTCACCAGTGAAATTGAAGATGTACAAATTTCCCAGTGGTTAATGACACGAGTCAATAACTTTGAGTTTGAACGGATTTGTGAGGCGATCGCTCCCTTTCTCACCTCTACATAATACCTTCGCCAAAATTAATCTTATTTGAGCTGTGTCTGTCTCCTACGGCGATCGTCCAGAGACACCACCTGCGCTTGACGACTCTCTCTAGCCACTCGCACCAATAACCCCGCAGATAACAGACTGGCAATCATCGAATTCCCCCCATAACTAAACATCGGTAAGGGTAAACCAGTCGTTGGTAATGCTCCAGTCGCCACCCCAATATTAATCAATGATTGTCCCACCAGCAGAAAAGTCGCACCGATCGCAATTAAACGATGAAACTTATCCGTACATTTGAGCGCCACCACCAACCCTAGAGTGGCATACACCCCCAGCATAAGTAACAACAGTAGACTGCCGACAAAGCCAAATTCCTCAGCATAAACCGCAAAAATAAAATCCGTGTACTGAATGGGTAAATAGAACCATTTTTGTTGAGAGAGTCCTAACCCACTTCCCCAAAACCCTCCTGAGCCGATCGCCATCAAACTTTGAGTTAATTGATAACCATTCTCCATCGGATCGGCCCAAGGATCTAAAAACGTCATAATCCGCTGCCGTTGATACTCATTAATGCTCAAGCTCAACATCCCCAAACCCAATCCTACTCCCCCAGTTGTGAGCAAGGAGCGATAGGGTAAACCAGAAGCCACGGCGATCGCAAACAACGTCATCCCACAAAACGTCGCCGTACTCAGGTTCGGTTGCAGCAAAATCCCCACCAACACAGCCCCAAAAATTCCCAACCATCGCCAGCGAATTGCCGGTTTCAACGACGGCCATAAACCAAACACTTGCGCCCCTTGCAGAACCAAAAATGGCTTAATTAACTCCGAAGGTTGTATCGGAAACGCCCCCAAAGATAACCAACGAGTGGCCCCATTAATCGTTATTCCCAATCCAGGAATCACCGTCACCCCAATCAATCCCAGAAACAGCAGTAGAAACCATTGGGCAACTCTCATCAACGATTTCAACGGCGTATGAACCATGAAATTAAACCCCACACAGCCCAAAACAGCCCAAGCCATCTGCCGCTTTACATAATAAAACCCATCCTCATAGTAGCTATTCGCCAGGGGATAGGATGCAGAAAACAGAATCATCAACCCAACCGACAACCAAAGGAATGTTAACCACCGCAATAGTCTGGCTTCTATTGCCCATTCCTTCACCGAGGGGTCAATCAAAAGAATTAACTGTTGGAACTTCAAGGACTGTTGTTATAGAGCTTCGTGCTGGGGAACAAAGAACTGGGAATAGGGAATAGCTTGGGGTACAGGCACAAATGAAAATTAGACCCTACTCCACAGGTAGAGGAAGCTACTGTATCCACCCAATTCTCTCTGGACTCTAACAAACAACAAAGCAAAAGTAAAGCTTTAACCCTTACTTTTGCTTTGTTAGAAAACTCTTGTGCAGGTTTTGTCAACAGGGAAAACCCTCATCCGGAGCGCAACTGATACAGAATTAGATCAAACCAGCGTTGGTTCCCACTTTACCCGTAGCCAACTCCACTTTGAGGATTTTGCCACCCATTTTCATAATTCGCTGTTGTTCGCGAAACCAATTATCATAAGGAACCAACTTTGTGAAGTAGGTATTTTGAAGTTCTCGTTGCGTCCGAATTCTGCTTAAACTGGGCACACAAGCCGTTACCTTAAACATCCGCATGGGCTAATCTCTCCTAATTGTGATTCAAAAATGCAGAAAAAATGGTATTAAAACCTTTTTACTTTACCCTCCAAAGTCTGGGAGTCAAGAGCCAATTCTAGACCATTGCGATCGGCTATTAATCACCGAGACAAACCCTTTCCATAGATTAGGCTTGTAACGGTCTAGGACTTACCCTAGACTTCCCAGACTCCACTTCTGAAGGGAGTTGATAAAGTACCACCTTCAGTTGAAGCACTTAGCCTAGCTTAAGCCAGAGCAGATGTAATCGAAGTAAACGCCCATTTCTTTACCAGCGTCAACACCAACTAAGCTAGCCGTAACATCTTTCATAGATTGGATGGCTTGAACCGTGGAACCGATGGGAACACCCAAAGAGTTGTAGGTTTCTTTCAAACCATTGAGAACCCGCTCATCTAAGATAGAAGGATCTCCAGCCAACATTGCATAGGTGGCATAACGCAGGTAGTAATCCAAATCACGGATACAAGCAGCGTAGCGACGGGTGGTGTACATATTACCACCAGGACGAGTGGTATCAGAGTACAGCAGAGACTTAGCGACTGCTTCTTTCACAATGGTAGAAGCATTAGCACTAATTGCCGTAGCTGCACGAACCCGCAGCTCACCTGTTTGGAAGTAGCCTTTGAGCTTGTCTAGAGCGGAAGTATCAAGGTACTTACCTTGAACGTCAGAAGAATTGATAACAGCAGTAATTGCGTCTTGCATGGTTGTGTTCTTGATGAAGTTACTTAAAATGGTCAGTTGTAGTTAATGCTCAAAACCTGAGCCTTGGCTAAAACTTGGGTGAAGTCTAGGTCAGACCACCTTTGACATAATCGAAGTAAGAACCGGCTTCATTTGCATCTTCACCTGACATCAGGGAAGTTGCGACAGCTTTCATGCAACTAACACTTTCAGCCACTGCATCTATGGAAGTGCCCAGAGATTTGTACATCTCTTTTGCACCAACCAAACCGATTTCTTCGATGGGGGTGACATCACCAGCCACGATTCCATAGGTAATTAGACGCAGGTAGTAGTCCATGTCCCGCAGGCAGGTTGCGGTCATTTCATCGCCATAAGCATTTCCACCAGGAGAAACCACATCCGGGCGTTTTTGGAAGAGTTGGTCACCAGCTTCCTTAACAATGCGCTCGCGGGAGTCAGTGAGGATTTGGGCAATCCGTAAACGTTGCTCACCAGATGTTACAAAAGCTTTGATCCGATCCAGTTCGCCTGGGCTGAGATAACGAGCTTCAGCATCAGCATTCACGATGGACTTCGTGACGATACTCATGTTGTGGAGTCCTCCAAAATAGAAATTGTCACCAATTGGGTCTTATATAGATGGCTTGCGCCAAAGGGTCTGAGTCTAATTGTGTTGCAACTTCGGTTATGAACTTGCTTTTTTTAAGAGACCTTGGCATAGCTCAAGGAAATTAGCTTAAAAACACAGAGTTTGACTCAGCGATCGCCGGACATTAACCTCCGATATAACTCATTGGTTTTATATCCGTCCGAACTCATTGTCAGGCATGGAGTTCACATCCTAAATCACTTCTTAATATTTTTTAACATTTACCCTCATTTTGACCCCTTCTCTCATCCGGTTAGCATAGGTATTTAAGACCATTGACCTGTGCTTCGATCGGTTGTTACAAAACTTCACGTTTTTTCCCATAAACCATAAAGTCCATCAGGGATTGAGCCTTAACTCTTCCCCAATGGACATCCCTCTCACCCTCTAGGGGGATTGAGTTCAAATTTCAACCTCGATTGTCGTTAGACCGGTTCAAAGCTAGGAATCACAATCTCCTTACTTTGCTTCGTCAACTGGTTATAAAGTTTCTCCGTATTCGGGAAGTTAGCCGCAGGAAGCGTATTGTACCGACAATAGGGAACCACATCTTCACCAAAGGCTTGTAGATATTCCATACTATTAACCATTGCCCCAATAAAGGCACGAATACCCTCACTAGACAAAATCTGGTTATACTTACGAATCTCCGCTTGATCTAAAGGCGCACGACCCAAGAAATGTTTGGTTCCCAGCTCAATCACCTTCGTATTCGGGAAAGGCGTATAGAACTCCTTGATATACAGATCGGAACAACCTAACCCTTCAATAAACTCCTTGACCGTGGTCTCACCATTACCCAAACGACTCTCTAAACTAGAGAACTCATTACTGACCACAAACGGTGCTACATCGCGCTCAAAGACTTGACGATAAGCGGCACCAATCAAGATCTTCACGGCTGGAACATCTGTCAAATTGGTTAACTTAAAGACCTTACGTTGTTCCCGTTGTTTGCGAACCCCTTGAGTAATCCGCTCTTGTACCTCGATTTCACCCCGTGGTGAAGTGACCGCGCCTAGCTCAATAAAGCGTGGAGTCTCTTCTGGTTTAACCAGTTGACCCATATCTTCACGCAGAGTACCTACCCGCATCGAGCGTAAGGACAACCCTGCTGGAGTCAAATACCGCTCATAAGGAACGGTATCTTCTCCGAAGGACTCAGCATACTCAACGGAATCAATAATTGCATCTACCAGAGCATAAAAACCCTTCTTAGAACACAAATCAAAATACTGATTCATTTCCGGACGGCCATAGGTCGGACGACCCAACAACCGACGGTGGATATACTCAATCGCCTTCACCACATACAGAGAACTCCAGTACAGATTGCGGAAAACATCTGACTTAGCCAGCGCTTTGATAAATTCCCGAACTGTAATCTCTCCATTTTCCAGGCGAGTCTCCATCGCCTTCAGCCGTTGACCGTCATAAACATCCCGGCCAAAGACCTGTAAATAACAGGCGCGAATTACCGCTTGGGTGGAAGTTTCCGAGAACTTGATATTAGTTCCCGCTTTTTTACTCACCGTTGCCGGGACTTGATCCAACTTAAAGACCTTCGCCCCTAAACTACCGGGTGCTTTACCCCGTGCTCCTGGAGCTGAAATCTGGCTATCAATCCCTGCGCCTCGATGAATCAACAAACGGCGCGTATCCTTACCAAAGGGTGCAGGACTGTTACTGGGATTGCGGGTTTCTTTCGGGAAAATTGCTCCAAACTGAATTTCTAGAGGATCGTTACCCGAACCATACACATGCCGATCCGGTAAGGGACCGTTGTAGGCCGCAAAGGTGGTAATAAATTGGGGTACTTTGCGGAAGGGGGCACTGTACTTAAACAGATCCTGTTGGGGCCCCCAGTTGCGGCACTCTTGGGCTTCTTGTCCTAAACCGCGCAAGTAAGGAACCGTCTCTTCTGCGAAGTAATCGGCGTATTCTTGGGAATCGACTAAAGCACCCACTAAAGCGGGGAGTCCCCCATCAGAAACAATGGAGAAATACTTTTGGAACTCTTCCCGACTCGACAGACCTCGACCGAGAATATGACGGAAGGCTAGTTCTACGACCCGACTATTGACAAACGGTTCATAGAACTGCTGGCGATAGAGGGGACTCAGACATAAACGACGTACAAACTCCTTCATGGAGATGTCGCCATTTTTCACCTGAGATTCTAGATAAGAAATGGATTGGGAATAGGCACGAGTAATATCTCGTTCAAAGATTTGCCGATAGGCTGCCTTGACCACTTCCTGTTTTTCGGAAGAGGACAATCCGGGCTTCATGACAAATTTTTGCCGACTCTCAGACGCATTGAAATAGATTTGAGGGAGTGTGAGTCCTTGTTGATCTAAGGTCTGGCGTTGACGGATTTTGTTTGACGGTGTGGAAGCTTTGAATTCTGAGATCACTACGTCAAAGTATTGTCCAACGATATCACTGGCTTCTGCGTCATTTTTAACATATGCTAAAGCGCCAGCTCGCATTTCCTGTAGGGCTACGAGGGTTGCAGCCGTAGAACAAGCGCCTTCAATAATTTCTCTGAGTCCTCGGACATTGACGGAGAGAATATTGGGGTCTCCAGCAACGATCGCATAAGTGATATAACGCAGGAACCAACTTAAATCCCGTAGGGATTTGGTCATATTTGCCGGCCCATAACGGGAAACGTTAATGGGACGGAATCCTGGAGGAACGGGGCCGGCACTGGCACCGCTAAATAAAGACCCGAATCCAGAAAAGAGTCCACCACCGGACTTGCTTTCTATAAAGGTTTCTGTGCCTTGCGTGCGTTGGCTTGCTCCAACGAGCATGGGTTCGGGATCGGCAGGCTTTTCCAAGAAAGCCATGGGAGATCCACCGGTAAAGATCCGATTGGCTGCTCGTGAAACAATCAGTTCAGAATTTTTGGTGAGGACTTCGGCGATCGCCAACCGTTTGAGACCCGACTCGAAATAGGTTGAAAGTTCACCGAGTTCAGTCCGTCCTAAGAAACGGTCTTGCTGTTCAGCAACAGAAATTGTTGAAACAGCTACCGTTTGATACAGTTGCGGACGAGCAACGGAGCTTCCACCACTTGCCTTGATAGTCATGCGCTCTTCTTCGCTCCCTTTGGATGTTTACAGCAATTGCATTAATGCGTTAAACAGCTTTTGGCTATCCATGGCCAGTCCATTGGACCGATCCTTGAATAGCTATTGGTGTTTGATCTTAAGAGTAGTCTGGGTTGACTCCCCTTGTTTATTAAAAAGCGTAACGATTCTACATCATAGGCGATCCCAGTCCCCTGACTGAGAAAAAAGATAAGTTTTGTTACGTTATCAACAACTTCTAACAGCTCTAGGAGTCATCGAATCCTCTCTTCCCCCGCTCTAGCCGCTCTTATCCTACTCCTGATGGGCAAAATTTCTCATGATCCCTGTGGCCCAAATATTGGATAATCAGATCTGGCAGAAATCATACGCTCCTCACTATGTCTGAAGCTCAAGCTATTAGTAACGCCGTCGCGAAACTGTACGATACCTATCCCTTTCCTCCAGAACCCTTCCTTGATGAACCTCCTCCGGGATACAACTGGCGCTGGAATTGGCTGACGGCTTACCAGTTTTGTACGGGACGTAAACCTCCTCGTCAAGATATCCGTATCCTGGATGCTGGATGTGGCACGGGTGTCGGTACAGAATATTTGGTTCATCTTAATCCCCAAGCCTCTGTAGTGGGCATTGACTTGAGTGCTGGAGCGATCGCTGTGGCTCAGGAGCGTTGCCAGCGATCGGGGGCTGACCGAGTGGAGTTTCATCACCTCAGTTTGTACGATGTGGCCCAATTACCGGGACAGTTTCAGCTCATCAACTGTGTGGGAGTCTTACACCACCTCCCCGATCCCATTCGTGGCATTCAATCCCTAGCTTGTAAGTTAGCGCCTGGGGGAATTCTCCATATTTTTGTTTACGCCCACTTGGGACGATTTGAAATTCAACTGATGCAACAGGCGATCGCTCTGCTGCAAGGAGAACATCGTGGAGATTACCAGGATGGCGTAAAAATTGGACGCGATCTGTTTTCCGTATTACCGGAAGATAACCGCATCGTGCGGGAAGACAAACGGCGCTGGGCCTTGGAAAATCATCAAGATGAATGTTTTGCCGATATGTACGTTCATCCCCAAGAAATTGATTACACCATTGAGACTCTGTTTGAATTGATCGATGCTTCCGGATTAGCCTTTGTGGGCTTTTCCAATCCCCAGTATTGGACCATTGAACGCCTGCTTGGGCAAGCCCCAGACCTGATGAAACGAGTAGAGAGCCTAAGCGAACGCCAACGCTATCACTTGATTGAACTGCTTGACCCAGAACTGACCCACTACGAATTCTTCCTTGCTCGTCCTCCCCTGGATCGCACCGACTGGTCGGACGATCGAAGTCTGGCCGCAGCGATTGCTGAACCCAATCCCTGTCTCCATGGATGGCCCTCCCGAAGCCTTCTCAATCAGGACTATAAACCCGTTACCCTATCCGAGGAACAATTCCAACTGCTTCAAGCCTGTAATGGTCAACAAACCATTGCACAGATTCTGAGCGAAACCCAACACAACCTAGAACAGATGCGATTTCTCCTAGAGCAAAACTTGATTCTTTTAACGCCCCCAATCTCGGAAGATAACCCCACAAATCTTTGAGGATAATTCCCTATTTCCTGATGCCCTCAAAGGATTAACACTTTCTTCAGAAACTGATCCCTCTCCGTGATATGATTTCCAGGGAGTCTACGAACAGACCTCTCAGGGTCACCTGAAAGAACGTTTGGCTAGATCCTCTGTGGCTCTCCTGACGGAGAAAACTCCACAGAATCCTTTTCCCGCAAAGGAATATCCCTTTTTACGCGGTGATGGAAAAACGCAGACCAACAACTCAGGTTAACCAGTCGAAGTGAACACCTCCGACGAATCTCCGAAAACGGAAACGCTAACAGCAGAAGACCTGCCCCAAACCCCTCTCCCCAGTGCCTCACCGGGCGCAATGGAAGAGTATTATCAACTACAAACTCAATTGTATGGTTGGACATTGGGAATGACAGGAGTTGCCTTCGTGTCTGTCTGGTTCTTTTATTCCCTGGGAACCGCCCTCAGTTATCTGATCGGCTCCTGTGCGGGGATAGTTTACCTCAGACTGTTGGCTAAAAACGTAGAAGGACTCGGACGAGCAAAGCAACGTCTTGGCAATACCGGTTTAGCCATTTTCATTGGCGTGATGATTGTCGCCTTCCAATGGAAACAGCTAGAAATCGTGCCCATTTTTTTGGGATTTTTAACCTACAAAGCTGCGATCATCGCTTATGTTCTCAGGACCACCTTAACTCCATAATCAGCGAGCGATCGCCCCATGGATGATCGGTAAAATCCTGTAAAAAGGCAAGCCACTTCGATCAGTACCCTAACTCTGAACCCTCTTTAATAATGGATATGCTTAACTTCCTGGACGCTTATCATAGCCTCCCGTTCGCCGAGCTTGAAGTCGGTAAGCATCTCTATTGGGAAATCGGTAATCTCAAAATTCATGGGCAAGTCATGATCACCTCCTGGTTTGTGATTGGATTGCTTGTGATTGCCTCAGTCGCCGCCACTCGAAACATCCAAAGAGTACCCAGCGGAATGCAAAACTTCATGGAGTACGCTTTGGAATTTATTCGAGACCTGGCCAAAAATGCCATGGGTGAAAAAGAATATCGACCCTGGGTTCCCTTCGTCGGTACTTTATTTTTGTTCATCTTTGTGTCAAATTGGTCAGGGGCCTTAGTTCCCTGGAAAATCATCCATTTGCCAGAAGGTGAACTAGCTGCGCCAACCAGCGATATCAATACCACGGTCGCCCTAGCTCTTTTGACCTCCCTAGCGTATTTTTACGCCGGTCTCAAAAAGCTGGGCTTAGGATACTTTGCTCACTACGTTGAGCCAGTGCCCTTCATGCTCCCCTTCAAGGTAATTGAAGACTTCACTAAGCCTCTATCCCTGAGCTTCCGTCTATTTGGTAACATTCTGGCTGATGAACTGGTGGTTGGGGTGTTAGTCTTACTGGTTCCCTTGTTTATTCCCTTACCTGTGATGGCATTGGGAATATTCTTAAGTGCCATTCAAGCCCTCATCTTTGCTACCTTGGCAGCCACCTACATTGGGGAAGCTCTAGAAGATCCCCATCATGGCGAAGAAGAACATAGCTAGCCGTCAAGGGACAAGGCTCATCCCCATCCCAACAGAGAGAGAAGCTCACTCTGCCGATCTTCGGTCTCAAGCCGAAAGAAAAAATCCTATCAAGTGTACTCAATTTAAAAAAGGAGATTGAACCCATCATGGATTCACTAATTGCTGCTGCTTCCGTTATTGCTGCTGCCCTTGCTGTTGGTTTAGCTGCTATCGGTCCTGGAATTGGACAAGGAAACGCTGCTGGTCAAGCCGTAGAAGGTATTGCCCGTCAACCCGAAGCTGAAGGAAAAATCCGAGGCACTCTCCTGCTGAGTTTGGCATTCATGGAAGCGCTAACCATCTACGGTCTGGTTGTTGCCCTCGTACTCTTGTTTGCTAACCCCTTCTCGTAAGCGATCGCGCTGACGAACAGTAGAGATAGGAACGCTTTCTATCTCTACCCTAATCTAACGAAAGCCAATCGCCGAGATTGTCAGTTCCGTTACAGATTAGGCCAAACTCCCTAGAAACGCTAGGGAAACCCTGCTCTGTTAACCAAGAACAGGATAAGTGTAAAACCAGAGCAAATCGTTAAAAACTGGGGACGATCGCCAATGATCGATGGGACAATACTTCTTGCAGTAGAAGCAGCGGCTGAGGAAGCAGGAGGTCTTTTTGACCTAGATGCCACTTTACCTGTAATGGCTATCCAATTCCTTATCTTAGCAGCTCTACTGAATCAGATTTTTTATAAGCCTCTCGGCAGTGCTATAGATGAACGGAGCGACTATATCCGTTCTAATTTAACCGAAGCTCGCGAACGTTTAGCCAAAGCTGAACAGCTCGCGAATCAGTACGAAGAAGAACTCGCAGGCGCTCGTAAACAATCACAAGCTGTGATTGCTCAAGCTCAAGCTGAAGCCGATAAAATTGCAGCTCAGAACATGGCTCAGGCCCAGCAAGAAGCTCAAGCCAAACGCGAACAAGCCCAGCAAGAAATCGATCGACAAAAACAGGAAACCCTAGGCGTTTTAGAAGGACAGGTAGACCAACTCAGTCGCCAAATCCTCGATAAGCTGCTCAAAACCTGTTAAGGATCTTGCTGCTTAACCTTCGATACCCACATAACATTTCGGACTTCGTTTGTGTCCCAATCCTGGGTCGAAAACGAGGAAAACCTGTAGAAAAACTGCGCTCAAATGGACTTTCCTAGCATGGGTAATTTGTGGTTGCTGGCAACAGAAGCAACAAAAGGTGGATTCGGACTCAATTTTGATGTACTTGAGACGAACCTCATTAACCTCGGTATTATTATCGGAGTGCTGGTGTACTTCGGTCGCTCGGCAGTGGGTAAAACCTTAGCCGACCGGCGCGAAGCCATTGAAAACGCCATTAAAGATGCCGAAGAGCGACAACAAAAAGCGGCATCTGCGCTCAAAGAACAAGAACAAAATCTCGCTCAGGCTCAAGCTCAAGCGGAAAAAATCCGTCAACAGGCGGGTGAACGAGCCGCATCGGTAAAAGCCACCATCTTGGCTAAATCGGATGAAGACATCCAAAGATTACAAGAAACAGCCGCCCAAGATCTAGACGCTGAACAAAGTCGAGTGATTGCTGAACTTAGGAAACGGGTGGTAGCTTTAGCGATGCAACGGGTGGAATCCCAAATTAGAGATGAATTAAATGACGATCTTCAGCATCAACTGATCGATCGCAGCATTGCTAGGGTAGGAGGAAACTAATGGCAAATAGTTCCATGATAGGTTCAATTGTAGAACCTTATGCCCAAGCGCTAATGTCCATCGCCCAAAATCATGACCTGACCGATAAGTTTGGTGATGATGTGCGTCTGATCTTAGAAATGTGGGAGAGCAGCGAACAGCTCCGCTCGTTTTTAGGTAATCCCTTAGTGAACCCCGATGCAAAAAAAGGGGTTCTCAGACAAATTACAGAAGAGGGAACGGATGCTTATGTTCAACGGTTCCTCTTCCTGCTGGTCGATCGCGGACGCATCCAATTTTTAGATGGCGTTTGCCAAACCTACCTGGCCCTATTGCGGAAACTGAATCAAACCGTGTTGGCCCAGGTGACCTCAGCCGTAGAACTGAGGGAAGAAGAACGCACAGCGATCGCCGAGCGCACTCAAGCGATGACCAACGCTAGGCATGTAGAAATCGAAACTCGCATCGATCCAGACCTGATTGGTGGCGTAATCATCCAAGTGGGATCTCAAGTGATTGATGCCAGTCTGCGAGGCCAACTGCGGCGCATTGGTTTAGCTCTGGCCTAGGGTCTCCTCCCTGGAGACTTGAGCGTCCTAAAGCTCAAAATCTGAAGTACACACAGCACCTCTTATATCCCAAAATAGACGCATATGGTAGCTATCAGACCAGACGAAATTAGCAGTATTATCCAACAACAAATTGAACAGTACGACCAAGATGTAAAAGTCTCTGAAGTCGGTACAGTTCTTCAAGTTGGTGATGGTATTGCGCGGATTTATGGCTTAGACAACGCCATGGCCGCAGAACTTGTAGAATTTGAAGACGGAACCGTTGGTATTGTCCTCAACCTGGAAGAGGACAATGTGGGGGCGGTATTGATGGGTGATGGAACCAATATCCAAGAAGGTAGCTCCGTTCGCGCTACCGGCCGGATTGCCCAAGTCCCCGTTGGTGATGCCATGATTGGCCGGGTGGTCAATCCCCTGGGTGAAGCGATCGATGGGAAAGGCGACATCAATACTAGCGAAAGTCGGTTGATTGAATCTCCTGCTCCTGGAATTATTGCCCGTCAATCGGTTTGCGAACCCCTGCAAACGGGAATTACGGCAATTGATGCCATGATTCCCGTCGGTCGCGGCCAACGGGAGCTGATTATTGGCGATCGCCAAACCGGAAAAACCACCGTTGCTATTGATACGATTATCAATCAGAAGTCCGAGGATGTAGTTTGCGTTTATGTGGCGATCGGTCAAAAAGCTTCTACGGTAGCTCAAGTCGTTGCTACCCTGGAAGAAAAGGGAGCCATGGACTACACCATCGTGGTTGCCGCTAACGCCAGTGACCCCGCCACCCTACAATATATTGCTCCCTATACTGGAGCAAGTATGGCGGAATACTTCATGTACAAAGGCAAACATACTCTCGTAATCTACGATGACTTGAGTAAGCAAGCCCAAGCCTACCGTCAAATGTCCCTGCTCTTGCGTCGTCCTCCCGGTCGTGAAGCCTATCCTGGAGATGTATTCTATCTCCACTCCCGTCTGCTCGAGCGGGCAGCTAAACTCAATAGCGAGCTGGGTAGCGGTAGTATGACGGCTCTACCGATTATCGAAACCCAAGCTGGGGATGTTTCGGCTTACATTCCCACCAATGTAATTTCGATTACCGATGGTCAAATCTTCTTATCGGCTGACCTATTCAATTCTGGCTTACGCCCAGCGATTAACGCCGGTATCTCCGTATCCCGTGTGGGATCGGCAGCTCAAACCAAAGCCATGAAAAAAGTGGCTGGGAAACTGAAACTGGAATTAGCTCAGTATGATGACCTGCGAGCTTTTGCCCAGTTTGCGTCTGACTTAGATAAGGCAACCCAAGACCAATTGGCACGGGGACAGCGCCTGCAAGAGTTACTCAAACAGCCCCAAAATTCACCATTGAGTGTACCCGAACAGGTGGCTAGTGTATATGCAGGATTAAATGGATATCTTGATGATATTGCGGTAGAAAAAGTCGCAACGTTTGCCCAAGGATTGCGGGATTATTTGAAATCGAGCAAACCCAAGTTTGGCGAAGTGATTCAGAGTGAGAAGAAACTCACCGATGAAGCAGAAGGCTTGTTAAAAGAAGCGATCGCTGAATATAAGCAAACCTTCTTGGTGTCTGCCTAGTCTTCAGATAGTGGATAGTCGATCCCTATCCACTATTCCCTGTCCCTATCTCCTTGTCTTTCCTATGCCAAATCTTAAAGCGATCCGCGATCGCATCAAATCCGTTAAAAATACTCGCAAAATTACGGAAGCTATGCGTTTGGTGGCCGCAGCAAAAGTGCGTCGCGCCCAAGAACAAGTGTTAGCCACCCGTCCCTTTGCTGACCGTTTGGCTCAAGTCCTGTATCGCCTGCAAAGTCGCCTTCAGTTTGAAGATGTTGACCTCGAACTGCTCAAAAATCGGGATGTAAAAACTGTTGGCTTAATTGTCTTTTCCGGCGATCGCGGCCTCTGTGGCGCATACAATGGTAACGTCATCCGTCGCGCCGAAATGCGAGCCAAAGAACTCGAACAAGAAGGCCTCAACTACGAATATGCCCTCTTAGGCCGTAAATCTGTTCAATACTTCCAGCGTCGGGATGTCCCCATTGCTACTACCCGCACAGACCTAGGACAAATACCCAGTGCTGAAGAAGCAGACGAAATTGTAGATAACATTCTCGGATGGTTTATCTCTGGTAAGGTAGACCGGGTAGAACTCATCTATACCAAATTCGTCTCCTTAATTAGCTCCAGACCCGTTATTCAAACCCTACTTCCCTTAACTCCCCAAGGGTTAGAAGTCGTTGATGATGAAGTCTTTCGCTTAACCACAGCCAATGGTAGCTTCAATGTTGCCAGAGAAAAAGTTACGTCTTCCTCTGAAGAGAGTTTCCCCAGAGATATGATCTTTGAGCAAGATCCTGTACAAATCCTGGAAGCCCTCTTACCCCTATTCGTTAAAAATCAATTCCTACGCGCCCTGCAAGAATCAGCCGCTAGTGAATTAGCTGCTCGGATGACAGCGATGAGTAGTGCTTCGGATAATGCAAGTCAAATGATCAACACGCTCACCCTATCCTATAACAAGGCTCGGCAAGCTGCCATTACCCAAGAACTCCTAGAAGTTGTCGGTGGAGCCGAAGCCCTCAACTAGATTTAGCGCTACGCGCTGGTAATGGATAATTCCATTAGTTATCGGTACAGCCTGATAGTCTCTAGGCTGTACCGATTTTTTTATGTATAGCGCTTTGATAAATTAGTATAATTAAATACTTTCTCAATTTTGCTCTGGTCGTCTTTAGGATTCAATCCTGCTGATGCTGCTCCCCAGGATGGATATTTACCCATGACTGCTAAATAACCCGAAGGAATACCCCAAACCATAAATCCGACAATGGCACGACCCAAATTATCGGTCTGGAAACTGTCAATAACATAGGCAATTAAACAAATGGTCGAGCGTCTTTTATAAAGGAAATACTCGTTGCCCTAAATCCACAATTTCTTGCTTTTCTTCTACTAAGTGTACACAGATAAATATCTTCACTAGGCATTAATCCATAGTATTCAATCTGATTGATACCTAACTCCTCCGGATAGCGATCGACAAAAACAGAGAAACCCGCTTGTTCCAATTTAGTTTGATAATCCTGACCATACATTCTGACATGATCGTGATGACCAAAGCGTTGTCTCCGCTCCTTGAGAGTTAAGTCACGGGTTCCTTCAACCGTTTCTTCTCGATCGCGATCGAGAGGGACTTGTAAAATTGCCCATCCCCCAGGTTTCAACACTCTGCATAGTTCACGCATTGCTTGAGTATCATCTGGAATATGCTCTAAGACATGACTACATAAAATAACATCAAAGGAGCTATCTGGATAATCAATCTTAGTGATATCCATTTGCAGCATCGCTTCTCCAGGTTGGATATCCGCAGTCCAATAGGTTAAGTTAGGCACAGTTTTTAATCGTCTTTGCAACCAATATTCTGGAGCAATGTGCAGAACCTTTAACTGCTCTGAAAGCAAAGAGGTTTTATTCTGCAAATACAGCCACATCAATCGATGTCTTTCTAGAGATAGACATCCAGGACACAAGGCATTCGGGCGTTTATTTGCTCCAAAAGGTAGAAACGTCCGAAACTGCTGTTCGCAGCACGGACACAATACGCGATCGCCTGCATACCAGAGTGCTGATACTTTCAGGATAGGGGAAACGATCTTAAAGAACAAAGACCGCTTTCTGAGTAACTGTTCATAAATGGATAATACGGAATTTTTATTCATGGGTTTTCCTCTTGAGCTTAATCTAACAAGGGTAATTTTTTTGAAAATATCAGCAGCAGACCACCGGGTAATGAAATAATCCAAGCTAAAACCGTAATTGTTAAAGAAAGGATTACGGCAGATTCTGCGGTTAAGTCAATGCGTAGAAATAGATAGACCCAGAATCCTTCTTTTATTCCTAATCCGCCTAATGAAAAAGGTAAGAGACTAACGATGGTAATCATTGGAATGAAAACTAGAAGCTCAAAATAAGAAATCTCAATGTTGAGTTGTTGAGCGACTAGATAATGATAATAAATTACACCTAAAATGAATAATGTCGCATAAAATAGGGATAAATTAAACACTCGTGAGTTGCGCTGAAAAGAAATACCAGCTTGTTGAATTTTGCTTAAACGATTGCCTAGATTTTCAAGAGGAAATAATGTAAATACTCTTTTAGTTATGTTAAACAACCTAGGGCTGGTAAGTGTTAACCATACCATACATAAAAAACCTGTAGTAATCATAAACACTAAAAGGATATCCCATTGATCGATCAGCCTCCAAGCAAAAGGCAACCCCAGCATGGCTAAAAAACAAAGAGCGATGAGACCTGTAAATCTCTCCAGCAGTACCGAAGCTGCTGCGACTTCGGCATTTTGTGTTTCTCTAGAGACTTGAAAAGTTCTATAGACATCTCCCCCGAAAGATCCGGGAAGAAACAAGTTGAGAAACATGCCACAAAAATAACTCTTGAGTAAATAAATAATCGGGAGTTTATAGCCACTCGACTTCAAAATAACTTGCCAACGCAAGCAACTAATCCATTGTAATAGGGTATAATAGAATAAACAAAATATAATAAACCCAATCGATAAATCACTGATTTTTGCCCAGATCTGTTCCAGATTAACTAGACTAAAGATCGCAACAATTATGGATAGGCTAATCAGAGCCTTAATCGCAGTCTGTTTGATTTTATTCATAATTATTCATTTTGGAGTATAGGAAAGTTTTAATTCTCTGGTTTCCATAATTTCACCTGAGCGCCGAAGGTTTCAAACTGAGAGTCACCCAAAGTCTTATAAAGATTATGCTCTTTTGCATGAAGAAAACTTTTAGGCGGTTGCAAGCGATCGAATTGATGAATCCATACTCTATTGTGATTGGATAATATACTGTTGAGTTGATCGAGATCGGTTAAGAGTTTACCCCCTCCCCAACGGTCAATGACTTCTCCATTGCGAGCATATACTGCATCAAAAATAGAAAGACGATGGGGAATATAATAATCTAATCCACCAATGGAGGTATATACAGCAGAAGTGTTGGATATAATGATATCTCCAGGTTGTTTGTGGGATTGAATATAATCAAGTATTTCTGTGTTGCGGATGGCGATCGCATCTGAATAAGCACCCACAACTTTTTCGACCTCTAGATTTCCTAGGAGTAGAATGGCTAGAAAAATCCAGGTCATTTTCTGAATTACACGCTGACTGCTTAATTGTTGATTCCAGGGTTGACTGATAGTCCCAATCAAACAAGTTGCGCCATAGAGAGAGAGGATGATACATAGAGGATAGATGGGATAAAAATATCGGGCAGCCACTACATAGACGAGAAGGGTTTGACAGAGAAGATTAACGCCAATTACAGTATACAAACACAGGATTACTTTCTGGGGATATTGGAGAAAATACACTAGCCCAGCTATGAATAAAACAGTATAAATCAAATTCATCCAATTCGGGCCAATGAAGAAATTGGTAAAAAATCCCGTTACGTCTGATAATCTCGGTTTCAAGTAAGAATCTGTGGTTGTGGAAATAGCAACGACTGGTGTTAAGCATTTAACTATAAAAAAGCCAATGTTGTAAGCATACACTCCCATGACTGCAAAACAGCCGATCGCAATGGACTTATCTTCACGCCATTCCAAGGGAAAGTAACTACACAGAAAGCAGAGAAACAATCCAGGAAGTAGGGTTAAACTACCTTCCTGAATGAGTAACATGATGATTACTCCAACATAAAATAGATATTGGTAGCGTTTCTGTTTTCCTTCAATAAAACCTTTAATTAAGAACCAAATGTTGATGAGGGTTACAAATTGCAACACTTGATAAAATCGGATAAAGCGCGAGTACCATAATTCCCAAGGATCGATCGCCAAAATGGCCGTCACCACTAAGGCTAACCCGGTTTTTCCGGTAATGGCACGAGTCAGAAAAAAGACAACGACTAAAGTGGCAGTACCAAATAGTACGGACAAAAACCGGGCATTCATCGCAGAGTCCCCCACCCACCGTAACCAGAGAGCCAAAAGATAGTGAAAGATGGGGCCTCTGGTATACCAAATGCCAGAAGTGGTTACGGGTGCGCCAGTGGCTAAAATGCCTCTGGTAGCATCTAAGGAGGTATATTCATCGGCTTCTAAATCCATGGCATCAAGACGGTAAGCTCTGAGGATGAACCCTCCTAGGGTAATGGCCACTACTATTATGTAATATCCCCATTGAGGCCAGTGTTGTTGCCAGAAGGTAATGCCATCAGTCCAGATGCGCTGAGTCTGTTGCCAAAACAGTAGAGCTAGACCCCATAAAATGAATCCACTAGCGACTATCCACACCATGGGCCATTGAGCTGTATTGTCTGCTAAAGCTAAACCCAAGGCGATCGCCCCAATCCAGGTTAAGATAAACCACAGACTCCATAGGATGACCCCACTGATGGGTGTAGGAGATAACCCTAGATGGCGATTAACAATACAACTCCAGAGTAAGGTTAAGCAAACCACTCCCACAAATCCCAGTAAAATCAGCACATCACTATGGGGTTGGGCAAATATTAGCCATCGTTCGGAAATGCCATAGCGATGTTTAAGCAATTCCATTACGCTTAAAAACATTGTTCCGGGAAAGAGCAAACCTGTACCAATGTCTAACGTTGCTCCTTTTATTCCTGCTGTATCTCGCCAAAACACTCCCAGAACGAAGCTATAAATAGAGATGAATAGACATCCTAAGCCCCACCATATACTTTGATGCCATAACCAATGGGGATAGTTGAGAGCATAGCTATCTCCCTCAAGCGATCGCGAAAATTGGTCAGGATTTGGTAAATTGAGTTGAATGGCCGCTTCAGCAGCGCCTATTCCTTGTTCCCAACCCCTAATGGGGGACTCCAGACTCTGCCAACTCGAATCCGTCTGAATAATCGATTCAGGGGTTCCTTGAGCATTTTCCACCCATCCATCGAGCCAAAATTGAGAGACAATTTTCCGTTGGGGGGGTTCATTAAAAGCTACATGCCAATCTTCCGTTAATGGTGGCGTTAAATGAACTGCTAGGGTATTGATTCCCGGATGTAAAAAACGACTCACCTCTGATAAATGCAGGGTTTGGCTATCTTCAGTCGGATAATGCTGAACCAGCAACCCATTAATCAGGAGTGAACATTCATTCTGAGCGACCCATCGCATCCAAGCCTGTTGGGGTTTAACGGAAACTGACCAAGAGGTTCTCAGCCAGGTTTCGCCAGAGGGACTCAGAGAACTGGTAATCCAATGTCCTGTTAAGGGACGGTCAAATACCAGGGGGCTTAAGCGGCTATAGGTGGCTTCATTGGGGGGATCGAGAGTGGTGGCTAGAGGCCAGGTTTGATCGGGAAAGTCAGCATCAAACCAGTGTAGCCGTTGCCGACTCTGGAACCGTTCAGACACTTTCCAGGCACTGGTTCCCGTGCTGATATCGATCGCCTTTTCCAGATCCCCCACTGGATAAATTTTCCCTTCTAAGAGTAAACGGGGATGCTGTTGGGAACTTTGCACTTCAACGGCGATCGCATTTTTTCCCGGTTGCAGATAGTGGGTCAGATCGACATAATACGTGACTTTCCAATCTTTGGGGGCCCGTAAATAAACCCATTCCGGACGTAGGGAGGGAAATGGACGGAAATCATTCAGTTTTTGCGGCCAGTCTTGCACCAATCCCCCTAATCCTAGCGTATTGCGTAGGATACTCACTTCTTGAGTCAATACCTTTCCATTCACATATAGCCGAAAATCATTATCCGCGCTCAGGCGCAACCACCCTCTTTTGACGCGATCGGGTAAATTAAGGGTTTGACGAGTGTAGAGACGATAGCTAGGGTTGGGTAAGCCTATCCAGGTCACTTGAGGAGACCAATTGACCGGAGTGGGTAGCATTGGAGGCTGATCCCAAATAGAGAACCCCAACATTCCCACCAGATAACCGGTAATGGCAATTGAAATGATAGAGAGCCAAGAAAAGGAATGTTTCATGAGGTAGGATCGATGAATTTTTCCCAAATTTTGCGATCGACCGATTGACGATAGCGTTGCCAAGCTTGATCCAGGTCTTGGTCGTGATAATTTTCCCAAGATAAATGTAAATAGGCCTGGCCAACGACTGCTAACATGGGTTGCTGAAAATAAGGTTGTAAATTGATTAGCTTTTTGGCAATTTGGGCCGATCCAGGAAAGTCCCAATTAACTACTCGAATGACCATCAAAGTATATAAAGCCTCTAAATGATTAGGAAAAGATTTTAAACTTTCTTCGCAGTATTGAGCTGTTAACATTGGCTTGGCATTATTGGGTTGTCTAGCTCGGTTTTGATAATTGGGGCTATCTAAGAGGTCGTAGGTATAGGGAAAGGGCTTATCCCGTTGTCTTTTAGGCACAACAGGTTGCTTGAATTGATCGATCCCTTGATTGAGTTGAGTAGTAGCTAAATACCCTTGGGCTAAATAAAAATGGGGATTGAGGCGCAAGGCTTGTTGAAAGTAAGAAATGGCTTGGGTATAATTATCTAAACGATACCGTTCTAATCCTTGGGTAAAGGCAATCAGAGCAGGATTGGGTTGCTTACTGTACCATCCAGCTTTTGCCCATCGCTCTAGAAAGGATCGATCTCCTTCCACGAGGGGATACCAACGGGCTAAACGTTGGGATTGCACCATGACTTGCTTGTAGTGTCCCTTAGCAAACTCGGTCTCTAGGTGATGGTTGAGCAAGTTAACAGTTAATGTGGAGCCAAGAATGAGCAGGAATATCGAGATTATCCAGGGGGATAAGCTGCGAATATCATCAATCCAAGCAGATAATCTTCGATCGCCTAACTGGAGATAATAGGCTAAAAGGCTAAAGCTTAATCCCAGAATGGCCAAGCTCCAACCGCGCCCAATGGAGTTAAAAAAGGCATCGCTATAACCAAAGATTGATTTGACCATCCATTCCCAAGAGGAGGGTTGAAACACATAACGGTCTCTAACTCGACTTTCAAAGATAGAGGGAACTGGTTGATAAATTCCCAATTCGATGTTCTGTTTCCATTGAGATTTAATTTCAGGAAAGTTTTGCTCTACGTGCAGAGTAATGGGTTGCCGTTGTTGGTAGAGAGATTTAGCTAAAAAGAAGATACGCGGCGACCAAGTGATCGTATAGTAAGGATACAATAATACTAAGATCAGTAACATCCAAGTCAGCCGTTGATGCAATTGGGTATTGTGCCATCCCAATAGGACAGAAAGCATCAATCCTAGGGGAATCAACCCTAAATAACGCCATTGATTGAGATTGGCTAGATCAACATCAAAGGCGCTTAAGGTTTCTGGGGGCAGGGTATACCACAGGTTGAGAATACTTTTGAGCAGGAATAAAGTGGCGATCGCCATCAACAAGTGACTTCGCTGTATCTGAGCTAATATTAGCCTGATCTGCTCCATTTCTATACCTCTCAAAAGTTTGACTTCTTCTCCATAGGATTACACTATTAATTAAACACTAGAGTTTTTCCAGAATCATTAATTGTCCATTCCTGAAATTTAAGGCATAGGTTGTTTTACAAGTCTCCATGATTTCTTGAAGGGTTTTGACTGACCAGAAATTGACATGAAACAAAGACCTCTTTTCTTGAAGCACAAGAGGCGCAATGATTATCTTGCCCTGTGGATTAAGATAGTTTTGGAGATTCCACAGAGTATCTTTTATTTTCTTTTCAATAACGATATGCTCAATCACATCTATCATAACGATTAAGTCAAATCGACCTATTTCTTGATATTGAGTGATATCTTGTCTCTGAAATGAGAACTGAGGAAATTTATCTCTCAAGTCTGTAAATAAGACATCAGTAATATCAATGCCTAGATAGTTTCTTGCTCCTAAATCTGCCAAGATTTGGGTGTAAAATCCTGTGCCACAGCCAACTTCTAGAATACGAGCTTGGGAAATGTTTATGTTGGCTTGAGTACAAGCTTGAATAAAAAGTTGACCCGCTTGAGTGTATTCTTCCTGGTTTTCAAGTTCCGATCGCCCCTCATGGCCGACTCCCTGTAACGATAAACCATAGCGCGTCAGGCGATCGCCCCAATAGCGCTGGGCATCATAATCCCCATTTTGACCATAAATCCAGGGCGCGATCGCCCATTTATACAGTCCCTTGGTCAGACGTTCTAAATTTTGCAACATAGGTTTTATCCTCCGTAAGAATTACAAATGGGTAATTAAAGCATGGGTTGGCTGGTGGGGATGGGTTCGAGAAGATCGCCCGGTTGTAAACCTTGGGGATAGACCACAATGATTTCCCCAGCAGTCAGACCATCCAGGACTTCGCGCTGATTGCCATAGGTGCGTCCCAACTCGATAGAACGCAGAATAGCTTGTCCTGACTCCACCACCATCACCATCCCTCTAGCTCCAGAAAGTTCGCTAACTGCGCTCTCTGGAATCACCAAACTGGAGTCACTGGACTGAAAACTGGCGACTCCTTGTAACCCTGGTGGCATTTGCGCCTCATCCACGGCAATCCAAACGGAATAGGTATACTGGCGATCGATGCCAATTTTTACTGGGGTAATGGCCTGGGTTTCAATGGTGGGATTGACGCGAATGACTTCTCCTGTATAGGTTTTTCCTGGATAGGCAGTAAAATTCATTTGGGCGCGATCGCCGATTTCAATGGCATTGAGTTGGGCTTGGTCAATAAATGCCTTAAAGACCATATCTTCTGCTAGGGTCATTAAAGGGTCAGGAGCTTGAGGTTCAGCAATTTCTCCGGGATGGATATACATCCGACTGACTAAGCCATCGGTCTCGGCATAAATAACAGAGCGATCTAAGGTTCTCAACGCCTCTTGCAGTTCCAGTTGCAAGGTTTCAATTTCCAGTTGATTGACGGCAAATTGCTCGTCAAAGTCGCGCCTGGCTTGATTGAGGGCTTTTTGGGCTGCGATTAGTTGGTTTTCCCGATCCAGATAGAAATCCTGATTACTAAACTGGCGGTCTTGGGCGATCACTTGTCCCCGTTGGGCTTCTAACCATTCCTGTTGACGTAGAGCATAGAGGTCTTGCATTTCCAGGACTTGAAATTCATAAATTGCCCCTTCTAGAAACAACTCTTCCATTTGTTTGAGCTTTTGTTCGGCCACCTTCATGCGCTCGCGAGCCTTTTCTACGTTTTCCTCAATTTCTTGCTGGGCAAGGGTTTGGATTTGTTCGACTCTCTCTTGGGCTTCTTGCAGCCGCGATCGCGCAATGGCCACATCTGCTTCTAACTCTTGTATGCGCTCTGGAGCCGAGAGTTCTAGGGTTTGTTGTCTTTTTGCGGCGATCGCCAATTGGTTACGAATTTGATTGACTCGTTCTTCAAAGGGAATAGAATACAGCTCAACGAGGCGATCGCCTTTTTTCACCCTTTGCCCTTCCACCACATAGACTTTTTCCACCGGCCCAGAAACTAACGGACGCACATCCACTTGTTGCAAAGGCACAAATTCCCCTGGCCCAGCTAAACGAGTTTCTAAAGGAATACTTTGAACAGAAACGGTTTCCACTGGAATCGGTTTTCCTTGACTTCGGTAGCGACTGGGAACCCCAAATTGAGAGAAGTAAATACGAGATTGGGGATTATTCAGAGCTGGTAATAGGACAGTAAACCCTAAACTAATCATGATGACTAAAGGAATGGTAATCACAAGTCCCCAGATAATTGTGCGATACATTTGGGAAGGCAAATTCGGAGAAGTCATAGCTAGAAAATAAGAGAGTCATCTGCTATGATCTCTGAGGAGTTACTGTTGCTTAGGGCTTGAGCGAAAACCTGAGACCACTGATGGGTAATTCGGCTCCAGTTAAACTGGGTTTGGATATGCTTTAATCCTTGGCAACCTAGTCGTTGTCTTTCTTCGGGGCAATTTAGTAAATCTGTAATTACCTCTGCTAATTGATGGGGATCTTTTTCCGGGACTAACCGGCCGGTAACGCCATCAATAATTACATCTTTAATCCCTCCCACATCACTCGCGACTACCGGTTTACCATGGGCTAAGGCTTCAATCATCACAATTCCTAATCCTTCCGTATCTCCTTTGCGATCGACAATGGCAGGCAAGACAAAAATATCGCAAGTGGCATATTCCTGGGCTAAGGCTTCTTTAGAGAGTACCCCTAAAAACTTAACTTGCGCTTCTAACCCTAGCGCTTTGCACTCTTCCTTAAGTTCACTTTCTAAGATTCCTTGACCGACAATGTGTAATTGCACTCGACGATCTCGTAAAATTAGGGGCAAGGCTTGCAATAGATAAGTAACCCCTTTGCGTTCATCCAAACGTCCCACAAACAGCAGTTGCGGAATCGGGTTAGCTGGGATTTCTGACTCTAGTTGAGGCGTGATAGTAATCCCATAAGGAATTACCGTCACCGGTTCAGAACTGAGGTTACCAATCAAGGCTTGAGTAAAGGAAGAATTAGCTGTTACCCCTTGACTTTCGGGAATTAACTGACGCAAAATACGGGCAACAAACCCAAATTTTTTTGCTAACAGCAATTCTCCTCCATGAAAACTAAACACCATGGGAATTCCCAAGAGTTTAGCTACTGGGAAAGCCATTAAACCATGGGGAAATGGCCAGTTAATGTGCAATAAATCGGGTTTCAGTTTCCAGCACAACCCAAAGAGTTGCACGGTTCCCAAGAGGATATAAAGAGCGGCTGGAATCAGATACCAGGGTTGGCGCTGAATCTTGGTGGGCGCACCATCTCGGACTAAGTTTTCTAAGGGTTTAGGGCAATAGCGGAATCGATAGACGAGTACATTATCCAGGGTATAGTGAGGGCAACCTTCATAGGCAGGGGCAAACACATAAAAGTTAGCTCCTGTGGGTTGAAGTTTGAGAATCACTTCACGAATAAAGGCTCCATGATTGCCATCAGCAGTCAGGGGATAAACCGAGGAAACGACGAGAATTCTTTTTTTCTCTAGATCGTGTATCATCATTAGTGGATATCATCAACTTTAATGGGAATCAATTGATCTACTGATAACTTGATTTTTTCTTGTATCTTAAACTGAATAAACCAACTCAGTAGCTTGATGAAATCTAGAGCAGAAGTCAATAATCGACCTTTACCAAACTTAGTAGTTCCAGAATATCGGGTATGCCAGGGAGTAGGCACTTCAATGATGGTATGTCCAAATCCAGCTAAGGCAGCCAGCAGATAACGATGGGTGGTTAGGTCTAAGAGTTCAGGAGAAATTAAATCTCGTCGCACTAATTTAATCCAGTTCATGTCGTGAATTTTTAAGCCTAAGAAAGAGCGACAGACTTTGTTAGCAATTTTGGAAGTGAAGAGCTTTCCGTCTTGGCGGTTTTGTCGCCAACCCGCTACTCCATCTACTCCTGGAGACCAAGCAGAGAGAAGCAAAGGAATATCGCTGCGTGGGTCACTTTCTAGGTCAGCCTGTCCCCAAAAAATCCAATCCGTTTTGACGCGGGTTAAGGCGGTTTTCCAGACTTCGGCAACACCTCGTCGATGGGGGTGGCGCACAACGGTGAGAAAATCATAGCGCTGTTTGAGATCTTCAACAATTAAGGGGGTGTTATCCTCACTGCCATCATCGACCAATAAGACAGGGAACTGATAGCCGAGTTGGTGAAAAGTTTCCTCTAGAAATTGAAACAGTCGTTTCAGGTTTCCCTCTTCGTTAAAGGCAGGAATAACTACAGTGACAGACTTCGGAAAAGAATTCATGATGACACCATTAATCTATGAGTAAAGGTCAAGTCAATTGTTCTCTTGTAGCAAAACATCGCTTTAATTAGCGAAATAAAATGAAGTTTAGCTCAAGTTAGATACCGTAATTTATCAAATAAAAAGCGAGTCATATAGCCCACATTTAATTGTTCTTTTTGTAAAAACAGCCTAGTTATTATGGGTCAGAGTTTAGGCTCTAATAATTTAAGTCAACAACAAAAATCAACAGGCAGCAGAGGAACTCCCTTTGCTGCCTGAAATCGGTTTATACCAACATCGCGCCACCGGAATGGGTCGTACCATCCATTAACCAGAGAGCGTTATCCCCCGTGGCACTGTCGCGCCAGAAGATATCTGGGGAACCGTTGTTATCGAAATCTCCTAGCCCCTGCACATCCCATCGGGCGATCGCCCCACTGAGGTTCTGTCCAGAGGCGATCGTGGTATCATCAATGAACCACACCGCATTGCTTCCAGAGCCATTACGCCACAGAAGATCGGCTTTATTGTCCCCATTGAAGTCCTCTGTACCTTGCAATTCCCATCCGGCATTGGTACGCCTGATACGCCTACCAGAGACCAGAGACAGTCCATCCATCAGCCAGATAGCATTAGCTCCATTGCTGGAGTCATTCCAGAGAATGTCAGTTTTGCCATCAGCGTTGAAGTCATCGAGAGCTGCAACTTCCCAGTTGGTTCCGACAGAGCGGAAGTTACCGCTATTGACGCGAGAGCTACCATCCATGAACCAGATAGCGTTTTGTCCCGTGATGGGGTCGCGCCAGAAGATATCGGCATTGCCATCCCCATTAAAGTCTTCCGTACCTTGCACTTCCCAATTCGTGGCAGCAGAGCGGATGGCATCAGTGCTAGTGACACTACCACCATCCATCGTCCACAGTTCATTGGCTCCGGTAGAGGTATTGCGCCACATTAAGTCCGCATCATTATCGCCATCGAAGTCATTGGCTCCGACCAGTTCTAGAGTTGAGTTACTGAGGTTAACGGTGGAGGAGACACTACTGCCATCCATGAGCCAGAGTTCGTTATCTCCAGAACTATTGCGCCACAGCACATCGTCTTTGTTGTCAGCGTTGAAGTCAGCCGTAGTAGCAACCGTCCAGGATTGGTCTTGAGTTTCAATGGCTGCGGGGTTGACGGGTTCTTCTGGCTCTTCATTATGGTTGCCAAAATCGATACCAGTAACAATTTCACCAGAATTTAGCGTTACTGTATGTGTACCTTCAATGTGTACATTATTGGAAGTTCCATAGATATTTAACTGCCAAGAGTTCCAAGTACCAATGTCTACAGACTGTTCATCTGAGACCTTCAAAGTCCATTCTCCTAGAGAGGACTCTCCCCAATGGCGAGCAGAAGTTAATACCCAATTTGAGTAGTTATCTTGTGAGTCTTTGTGAGATTCCGCTAGAACTGATTCAGTACCGTCTGGAGAAATAAGAACAATTTCTAAGTCTCCTCGTGCCGAGTGAGTCGCATCGAATACAATTTCAACCCACTCAATATCAATGTCATCATTGATGGTAAAAGTTGAAGAAATTCCAGTGGGGTTATTATCCGGAATGTCTTGATTAACATCGAGTCGTCCAGAAGTTGTTGAGATTTCTTGTCCTACAGTCACCCAATCAGTAGCAGCCTTTACTGCTGCTGTGGCATCAATTGCGCCAAAACCATATTTATGATTAACCAGATGTCCAGCTCCATTGGTCGTCCAATCTAAATCAGATGGATCGTTGTGTTCGGCTGTTTCTACCAATATATGTTGTACGTCTCGCCAACTCAAATTTGGATTGATGTCTAATAGTTGAGCAATAACACCAGCAACTAAAGGAGTGGCTGATGATGTCCCACCAAATCCATTGGCACTGTTATCTGTATAGTCGCCAGAAAAATATCCATAAGAGCCTAACAAATCAGTCGTTGCAATCCCTGGAGTATCTGGCAAACCTGCACTAGAATAACCAGAGATTAGAAGTGGTGCTCCTGATTCACTATAAATAGCTTGTTTCCCATTATGATCGATTGCTGCAACAGCAATAGTGTAACGAGAATTAGCCAAGCCATTGTAGTTGACGTTTAAGCCATCTTGTCGATCGTTTCCTCCGGCAAATAAATAAATACTTCCCAATCCATCTCGACCATTAATCACTCCATCTTCCATTGCTGCTAGAGTTAATGGGCCGGGACTCAAAAAAGAGGCTCCTGGTTTCCAACTGTTGTTATATATATCAATGTCTTGATTCATGTAGGACAAAGCATTTGCATTCATCCAATCATTGGAAGGGCCAGCATTTAACCGCAGTCCAGCGAGGGACGCTTCTGGTGCTGAACCACTCACTCCAATACCATTATTGCCACTAGCTGCTGCTACTCCTGCCACGGCTGTTCCATGAACTTCAGAGCTAAAAACTGGTGATGGATCGGCATCGTTATCATTGAAATCGTAGCTTAAGTCTTGTCGATAACGGGAGTTAAGATCGGGGTGTGCATATTGCAGTCCGTCATCAACAATTCCGATAACTACACCCGTTCCTTGAGCCAAATCCCAAGCTGTTTCTATGTTCGTATCAGCTCCAACAGTTCCACCCATTTGACCTGTATTCACTAAGTGCCACTGATCGCTAAAAAGAGGGTCATTTGGAATGAATTGTTTTTTGAGTTGTTGCTCTACCAGTGGGAAGAAGAAGGTTATATTTGATAAGGAATTCAACTCATCCTGTATTTGAAGTCCATGAGAGTGTTCGGGGAATTCAAAACGGTAAGTATTGGGGATAAATCCTGTTGCCCCTAGATTAGTTGCTCCTAAACTTCTAGCTAAGTCATCTGGAGATTGATTAGGCTCCAAACTTACCACCCATTCAGTTACAGAACTTAGTTTATTCGATTCATAAGTTTCTAGATTAGAGGCTCTAGCAATTGCTAATTCTGTTGAGCTGAAACCCTTGTTCTGCAATCTAGGTGTAGGAAGTCCGATATTACCTGGAGATGTTTGCTTCCAACCCCTCTGCATCTCTTCTGCCACATAGTACGTGCCTGGTGCCAGATCGGTGAATGCATAATTACCACTAGCATCCGTGATGGTTGATAATTCACCAGCATCCCGTTGACCATTTTGATTCTCATCTAGATAGATTGTCCAATCTGCTAGCCCGGGTTCTCCTGTGTCTCGAACTCCATCTCCATCAAGGTCGTTCCATTTCAAGCCTCGAATTTCACCCAGAGTTACGGGAGTAGTGATTTCAATGGCTTCAGCATCAGTGTTGTCATTTTCATTGGTCTCGCTAATGACATCACCTGAATCAATGACCGCACCAATATGATAAGTGCCATCTCCAGTCCAGAAAGAATGATTAGCATCGGGTAGGGTTAAGTTTTGCGTCAGTAGTTCTGTTGTGGTATTGCCAGTGAGACCGTCAATAGAGCGAGTATCCAGAAGAATATCATCATTGTTACCAATCGTAGAATCTTTGGAGAGGTAAAACTCTACATCAAAAGCACTGGCTTCTCCTGCTTCAGTATTTTGAATACTAAACTCAACTTGGAAGTTCTCATTTGGATGAAGTGAGTTTTCTACTATATTGAAGGAATTACTTACTAAGTTAACCTCATCAGGAGTCTCCTCAATTAGGCGGTTGCCAAAATTAATATCAGTAATAACTTCGCCGGGGTTGAGGATGACCTCGTGGCTTCTGGCAACTGGTGGTTCTTCTCCCTCTACTCTCAGAGTCCAAGAACGCTCTTCGGTCATCCACTGAGCACGCATTTCTTCATCGCGTACCAGGTCTGTATTATCTACAACTTCTGCCTTGAGCGTATAAGTTCCTGGTGTTAAATTCAAAGTTGATGCTCGATCGAATGTAGTGCTTGTTGCTCCTGATATAGGCACTTCATCTAAGAACCACTGAACGTCTAGATCGTGCGAAACTGGATCGACGGGATCGACAAAAAACGTATCATCTACACCATAAAATCCTGATGGAGTAGCATTATCAATGGGCTGAACAACTTGATAAGCAGTTAGGATAAATTGCTCTATATTGACCTGTTCAAAAGGCTGACCCAGACTCCGCATTTTAGAGTTTTCTGTGGGTCTATAAATGCCTTGTTCGCTGTAATTAGCTCCTTCAAATGTGCCAACATTGGGTTCATCTAACCAACGATACCATTTGGTCTGTGATGCTTCCATCTCATTAGCATTATAAATGCTGACATTAGCTACTTCGGGTTCTGGTCCTGTATAGTTGACAGGACCACCATAGTCATATTCGTCAGCCAGATTGGCAAATGAATGGCCAAATTCATGCAAAAGTATTTCGCTGGCAAAAGTAGTTCTCGCAGAAGCCGTACCAACGTCTTCACTTGGCCAAGCAACACCGCCATGCTTTGTTGAATTACCGATCGCTAATATCTGATCGACATCGGGAGCATTGTTTGCAGCTAATTTCGCTTTATCGAGATCGAGAATTAATCCTCGATCGACACCTCCTCCCCCAAAACCCATATCCAATGCTGTATCTTTCAATACTCCATTTGGATCGTTATCTACCCCTGATTCATTGGAAATAACATCTACTCGATGTACATTGAAGAATTTTGAGTAATCATCCAGGGGCAATTCTGCAAAGAATGGAGAGAGAAGATTATTGACATCATCTTGGTATGTTCCTAGCTCAGAATTTGTATATCCGTCTCCAAGAAAGACAATATCAATTCGATTATCTGTGGGGCCATTATCGAGTAATGTAGAAACATTCCATGGAGTTGGTTGTAAGGGAGAATGAATACCGTTATTCTGGGTTGAGTTATCCGTCTCTAACTCAGTAATTCCTCCAGTTAAAGTACCATTGTCCAGAAAATCGTAAAATACGACTTCAGGGCCAGGATCGACATTTTCTCTGAGTTGTCGCGCATCTATAGTTGTATTAGAGTTCTCAATAGGAGCTGGAAAAATGCTAGGTGGTTCTGGGTATGTTTGTTCCCAACCACTCTGCATCTCCTCTGCCACATAATACGTGCCTGGTGCGAGATCGGTGAATGTATAATTACCACTAGCATCCGTGAGGGTTGATAATTCACCAGCATCCCGTTGACCATTTTGATTTTCATCGAGATAAATTGTCCAATCTGCTAGTCCGGGTTCTCCCGAGTCTCGCACTCCATCTCCATCAAGGTCGTTCCACTTCAAACCTTGAATTTCACCCACAGTTATGGGAGTAGTAATTTCAATGGCTTCAGAATCAGTATTATCATTTTCATTGGTCTCGCTAATGACATCACCCGAATCAATGACCATACCAATATGATAAGTGCCATCTCCAGTCCAGAAGGAATGATTAGCATCGGGTAGGGTTAAGTTTTGCGTCAGTAGTTCTGTTGTGGTATTGCCAGTGAGACCGTCAATAGAGCGAGTATCCAGAAGAATATCATCATTGTTACCAATCGTAGAATCTTTGGAGAGGTAAAACTCTACATCAAAAGCACTGGCTTCTCCTGCTTCAGTATTTTGAAGGCTCAACTCAACATTCAAATTATCGCCAGGATTGAGTGAGCTTTCTACTACATTGAAGGAATTAGTTGATAAATTTTTATTGGTATTTTGTACGAGATCAACCGTTCTATCCAGAAATTGCAGCGTTTCAATATCTTCTAGGGTATCTGTTCCTAATGAACCAGTTACAGTGACCCTTGTTCCATCAATAGTAATGGAGTAGTCATTGTAATTTCCATTGTATATACTTACATCATTACCAATACCACCAGAGATATAATTGTTTCCCCCACCACTAACAGTGATGGTATCATTACCACTGCCACCAGAAATAGAATTGTTTCCCCCACCACTAACAGCGATGGTATCACTACCACTGCCACCAGAAATAGAATTGAAGCCACCGCCACTAACAGTTATTGTGTCACTACCACTGCCACCAGAAATAGAATTGAATCCACCACCGCTAACAGTTATTGTGTCACTACCACTGCCACCAGAGATAGAATTGAATCCACCACCGCTAACAGTTATTGTGTCACTACCACTGCCACCAG
>NZ_CEZBFX010000007.1:83913-99563 GCF_982964205.1 Roseofilum sp.
AGATAGAATTGAATCCACTGCTAGTACTGATAGAGTCATTACCATCATTGCCATTTATTGTATCTTTACCTCCATAGCCAAAAATTGTATCGTCACCAGCAGTTCCATTGAGAAGATCGTCACCAGCAGTTCCATGAATATTGTTTGTACCTCCAGTTGTACCTCCAGAACCTTGTGTTGCTTCAGCACCAAGATTAAGTTGGTATGATGCATTACTACCAGACGAATACACTTGCAGATAGTAATTTCCTTCTCCTAAATTTCCCCCGAGATTGAGTGTTTTTTGATAAGTATGCACGCCGTTAATGCTACTATTACTAGTACTCAGTGAAGTCCTCAATCCACTAGATGTCAGAGACCCATTTTCTAGAGAGACGATCCTCTCTCCAGCATCTATCTGTCCATTGTTGTTAGCATCTCGATATAGCCCAAGATTATAATTTCCTCCATCAATTTTTAAATCAAAACTGCTATTTGATTCCAGGTTAAAGCGATAGTAGTCATTCGGGTCACTTGGCCCTACAAAGTCATTGAATTGTCGAGATGTACTCAAATTTCCTAAATCTCGTGCTGTGCTTGGAGTATTGTCAGTCATAATGAAAATTCCTCATATCTCAGAGTATCCGAATTTATTCTGAGCTTTAGCTTTAGTTTGATACTTTAATTTAATCAAATACCAATCAGTTTATCCACTCATATCTCATTGGTATTTTTTGGAAGCCAACCTAGTTTTTGTAGGCTGGTATTACAGATATGCAAAGTATTTCTGAGCTGTAGCTTAAGTTGGATACCGCAATTCAATCACATCCCAATTGATTTATCTACGCATATCTCATGGGTGTTTTGTAGAAATAAACCCAGTTTTCATAGGTTATAATTACGGGTATACTGAGTTTCAGTTCAATCAGAGTGCAAGCTCATACAAAACCTAGTCTTATGCTTTCTGCCTGTGAAGAAGCTATGAATGCACAACCGACCTTAGATCTCGATGCGCTTATCGAACAAATGCAGAAGATTAAGGGCAAACCTTTATCTAAAGCCGAGCAAGAATACTTGGGTTGCTTAATTTGTGGATATACTGGATACGAAATGGCGTTTCGTCGTAGATACAAGCGCAACCCAAAGCTTGCAGAAGATTTTGGTCAGAAAGAGATCCATCAAAAATCTAAAACCATCACGAGTGATACAGCATCTAGGTTTATACGTGATGTGCTTAAAGAAATTCTTAATCTTGATTCAGAGCGGGAGAGATTACCTAGTGGCGAACACTTAATCGCTTGTCTCAAAGCAGCAGGATTTGAGAAGGAAACATCTCCGTCTCTAGAAGATAAAGATCGCCAGATCCTTAATATTATGTTACAAATCCCCCCTGAAGTGATCCTAAGCCCACAACAGCGTCGTCAAGCGATAAAACTCCTAGAAGAAATATTACCTGGAAAATGTATTGGTTTTTTTCAATCACTGGAAATTAAGGAATAAGCTACTGCTATGTCTGACCTCAACTCTAACTCTAATGTCAATTCAACGGCTTTGGTTTTCCAAGGCGACGATCGCGCCTATGAGAGATTGCAAGCTCTCTGGCAATCTGGCGAGCTTGAACAGATGCTGGGTTTTCCTATTGCTCAAGTAGGACTGTTACCAGAAGTTCCCAACCTCAACTCTCAACCTCACAATCTTGGCCAGTGGCTCAAGGGTTCTCTCTTCAGGGATGGTTGGAGAATGGCTCAAGGGACTCTAGTTACTTTGCTCAATCTTTATTCTCCCCTGGCTTCTGCCTACCGCAGTCCAACTCAAGCTCGGCTGAACGAACTTACTTCCAGCCCAGATTCGCCAGCTAATCGAACAGATTTGGAGGAACTTCTTCAGCAAGCTGCATCAGATCGAGTGAAATTGGCGGTTATTGGAAAAATAATCGATCGAGACCCTGAGAATGCAGTAGCTCTAGAAGCTCTTAAGTTACTGTTGGCTAATCGTTCTGAACACATTCGTCGCTTGGCTGCTTTTTATTTAGGGCAATGCACTGCTGAAAATTCTGGTATTCTAGATGCTCTAGTTGAGCAAATTCGGCAAGAAGAGGATAGCGAGGCTTGTTGGCAAATGGCAATGAGTCTGGGTCAAATTGCACCAGAACACCCAGAAGCGGCGATCGCACAAACCAAAGCGCTCCAACTTGGCAGTTATCCCCTTGTACTTCTAGTCGCTCTTAAATTGAGCCAAGCACAATCCGATCAAATCGACATCTTGCTACAAGTCAAACCAGAGGGAGAAGAACCAACCAGCTTGCCTGAAGGGTTAGAATTAGTGGTATTAGACAGCAATGGCAATAAAGTCCCCAGAGACTCATCTTCATCAGAATATCTAGAAAAAGTAGCTCTCGCTGATGAGATTTGCTTGCCTCTAGAACTTTATGGCTCTCCTGGAGAAGAATTTACAGTCCGTCTCAATTATCAAGAGGACAGGATCGCTGAAAGGTTTATTATCTAGTCTCCAGCAAAGTTTTCCTGCAAGAGCTGTTCGATCTCTGGTAAAATCCGGTTTAATTCTAGGAACGTCGGGCTATTTTCCGATAATTCTACCATCATCCCCCGCAATTGCCGGATTGCATTTCTGGCCAACTTCTGAACTTTTGTCTCTTGAAGATTTTGTCCTGCCGATGCCAGCATTTGCAGCTTTTCTAATGCTTCGACGCGATCGAGATCGTCCAGAGAAGGATCGTCGATGACTGTAGCCTGTAGTTGTTCCAGTAGCTCTGCAACTCTAGGTTGACCGACACCTCGCAGCTCCTGCCAAGTCCAAGGAATTTCAGCCGGATTTTGACAAATTACAGGTAGCCAACTGGCACAGAAAAATTGATTGTCTAATTCCCTTAACTTTTCTCTGGCTTGGCGAACCGATAAATAAAGGGACTCACCACGAGCAAACGTATCCATAAAGTATTGCAGAAATTTCTGAGCAACAACATCGGGTACTGGCTCTCGCATCACGATAATTTGCGGGATCTGTAATCTGGCTAATTGTTGAGCTAAACCCAAACCATCACAGGAGTTAAAAATGGCTAACTTTAGACCTTGCTTAATTCCTGTTTGCAGCGCATCTTGCAACTGTTTAATCGTCAAACTGTCGGTTCGATTAATGTAAATACATCCCGTATCTCTATCTCCTTGACTTTCGCTGTGTCCGGCGAAAAAGAGAATATCCCATCCTCTGATATCTTGAAGGGTTTCCTCTAATTCAGCCTGCTGAGGTTCAACTAAGCAAACAGTCTCTGCGGTTTCAATGCCTTCTAGTAACTGCCGGTCTCGCTCGAGATCGATACCTTCCGAGTTACCGAGAACAATTAACACTCGAACATTATGCCTTGTATTGGGAGATTTTTCAACTAGATCGTAGGCTGTCGTACTCAGAGCAATTTCAGCCTTTTCATAAGTTTCAAACCAGTTCCATAGCTGCCAAGGCAGTTGCCGCAGCAGAGGATCTTCAGTTTGAATCAAGACTCGAATCTCATAGTTATAGGGGAGCTGGGCCTGTAATTTTTCTCGAACTGGAAGAAATGCTTCTGAATTTAGCCATTCATTGATAGCTTGTGATAACCTCTGAGCAGATTCATCTAATTCTCGCTGAAATGAAGTGTTAGGAATTTGTTTTCTCCGGCCACCTAACCTCAAATTTTGTCCCACGGTGCGGTAAGTATCTTGCCAGGTTAATAATGCAGTAGGTAACTCCGCAGAAGGGGGAAGCTGACCAGGCATCTCATTGGAAGGCAGTGCAGCATAATCACCAACTTGTAAGATCAGAGGAAAACCTGTCTCAAAGTTGCCTGCTCCAATCTTCAGCATTACTCGTTTACCTACATAAACTTTATTATCCAGCACTTGGGAATCTTTAAAGTTTGTTTTTATCATTCCCAAGAGCATCTGAACTTTACTATCTCGATCGGCAAGCATAGATAAAAATTTCCGATCGGGGGAAGATTGAAGGCGTTTGTACTCTCTAAAGTATTCGGCATGAAGTTGCGATCGGTCAGTACCCTTTGCCACTTTTGCTCTTATAAGAAGTTGATCTTGATTTTTGCCTCGCCGTTCGATTGAAACAATTTCAAGGTTTGCTTCTGGATGATTATCCATTAATCGATCTAGTGAAATTGCAATTGCCCGTGGATCGATATCCTGACGATGGTAAAGATCGAGAGTCTCTTTGAGAGGAGTGATAAAATCAGCAAAATCGCCGGGTTCAAATATTTCGTTACGATTATCGGGTTTACGACCTGTATCTGGGTCATCCTCAGTTGGTAAACGAGTAAAGATAAATTCACATCTTATATTATCTAACTTGGTTTCAGCACTAATACGCCAGTCTTGAATAAAAGCACCGGTCAAACAAGCACCTGTTAAGTCAGCTCGATCGAGTTGAGTTTGCACGAGCTTGGCAAGAGATAGGTCAGCACCCTGTAACAAGGTGTCTCCCAAATCAGCACCAATAAAATTTGCCTTTCTAAGATTAGCATCGATCAGGTTAACACTTCTCAAAGACATTCTTTCAAAATTCTTGTCTTCACCGTTTCGAGTAACCGCCAATTGTAAAATTTCGGCTTCTTTCAAGTAACTATTACCGACACTAGCAAAATCTAATCCCTGAGTGTTCAGCCAATTGGTATGTGCTATTATGGCATGGTTCAACCGAGAATTTTTGAGAAATGCATTAGCGAAATTTGCACCGGTCAAGTCACTAGATTGGAAGTTAGTTCCGCCTAATGATGAAATTGATAAGATTAATTGTCGAACAATGGAGAATTTTTCCGATCCACGAACCGCTTGCCTACTGATGTAGTTACCCAAAACAATTAGAATTACTAATATTAGAATAGCCAGTAAGATTGCCCACTCTCTTTCACTTTCAATGACCGCAGCAACTATTGCTCGAGAAAGGTTCAGTGCGCCAAACTGCTGACGAAGTTCGGATACCACAGTATCTAAATCATCGCTATTTTCTATAATATTGGATGAATATTTAACGAGTTGCTGGATGGCTCCAAAGCCAACAAAACAGCCCAGAGTTCCTAAAATAACATGGGTAGGATACTTGGAATCTGTAACTACAGTAGCCAGTCCTGTCGCGATCGCCTGCAACAAGCTGGCAACTACGATTAATGCAGAAACTAGGGCAGTGGCTCCAACCCCTGGTAGTATTCTCAGAGCTGTACCGACAATGGACAGCACAGTGACAACACTAGCAGCTAATGTGAGAATTCCTGGAATATATCCTCGCCATACTGTAACCACAGAGAACGTTACCAAAACTAACCAAGCAATAACGCCAGATATTAGACGGTAATCTTCAAAGTTAATAAAGTAAGGTTGCAACATGCCTGCTGCGATCGTACCTGTTAAACCACTCACAAGACCTGCTAATATTGCTGTCGCAACTGAAGTGAATAGCCAGAAAATAATCCAATGATTTGGCAGTCCACAAATAACATGGCTAAAGTCAGCTCCATTGAGTTTTGCATTTTTGAAGTTTGCACCACGTAGGTCTGCATGACTAAAATTACTACCTTCTAACTTTCGATCTCCGAAGGATTTGCCCTGGAGATTAGCACCACTGAAGTTGTAATTCATATTATCTTTAATTTAAATTAAAACGATCGAACATATAGCTAAACACATTTAATAAATAGCTGTAATTATTTTAAATTAAAGTAAGCATCAATATCTTCCAATATCTCGATCGCTTTAGGTGATAATTCAGATTGAGATTGCACCTCTAGAAATATCCCTCTTAACCATTGAACAGATTTTCTCACTTTCCTAACAAAATGTACTTTCCCCAAAATGGCACAGTCTAATATTTCTCTCAATTGAATTATTGCTTCTATTTGGTCAGACTCTGATAGGTCTAGATTAATAATCAATTGTTGAAGTTCTAAGATTAATTGACTTAATCGATTTAAGCTGAACTCATTAGAAGATTCAATTATCATAATTGCCTTTTCCAAATCAGCGTTGGTTGACTCTAAACTTCCATAAACTCCTTGAATCATACTTTCGATGCTCTTAACTCTCTCATTAGGGATGTCTATTAAAACCCTCGGATCGTTATGAGGTAGAGATTTGAGTAAATTATAATCCCGAAAATATTCTTGGCTTAACCTGGAGAAATCAACCCCTTCACTTGTTTTTGCTCTTAATAGCAATTTGCCTTCTCCTTTTCTCTCCATTGCCAGTAGTTCAATGTCCGATTCAGGATGGTTTTCTATTAACTTTTGAAAGGCAAATGCTACGGCACGGGGATCGACTTGCTGGTTGTGATATAGATCTAAAGTTCTGACTAACGGAGCAATGAAATCAGCAAAATCTCCATCTTTAAAATACTCCTCTCGATTGTCCGGTTTACGGAAACAATCGCGATTATCGGGTGTTGGGAGTCTCATATAAATATATTGACACTGAATATTATCTAGCTTAGTGTCAACAGTTATTCCCCAATCTTGAATGTATGCTCCGGTCAAACAAGCACCTGTTAAGTCAGTTTTATCTAAGTCTGCTTGGACTAGTTTGGCATCAGATAAGTTAGCATATCTCAACCATGTATTACTTAAGTCTGCACCAATAAAGCTTGCCTCATGAAGTTCTAAGTTGCATAGATTCAGACCCTGTAAATTCATGCGATCGAAGTTTTCACTTCTGCCTTGGCCTGTCAACAACAAATTTCTAATTTTTGGATTGTCTAAATAACTAGAACCGACGAGTGATGTATTGAGATGTTTAACTTCTAACCAGCAAGTACGATCGATTTTTGCTTGTCTAAAATTACAGTTTCTCAGTACAGATCCTGTTAAATTCGCATTTGATAACTCGGCTTGACTAAAATTTGTACCTCCTAATGCGGCCATTGTTGCTGCCAAACTTCTAATCAATGTAAATCGCTGGTCTTCAGCTATTGTCTTTTGACCAATGTAGCCACCAAGTCCCAAAATTAGACCTGATATAAGAATAGCAGATAGTTGACCTAGTAATGGTTGATTCGTTGCCGTAATTGTAAGAGCTTTCGCGATCGCTCCATCCCCTGATTCTGTAACAGTTTGAGCAATAGACCAAACAACAAAACTGAATATCAATCCAGATATCGAACTCATTACAGCAGTCAGTATCCTTAAGGGTCTAGATTGATCGATTAGAAGACTAATTGCTACAGAAGCTGACATCGTTATGTTGCCCACTAAAAACCAAGCAACAGCAAGAGCTACTGCACCAGTACCTGCAAGAATTGGTTGAAATAAATTACTTAATGGGACTAATGTAGAAATTGTAATAGTTGTTGCTACACCTCCTATAAGTATTCCGGAAGAGAGCGTCATTATTGTAAAAACACTTAGGGAGATTACAATAATGACTGATGGAATCAACGTAAACTCATCTGTAAATCTATTAGTGGCTGTACTCACTATCGTAATTCCTGACTGTATAGCAGCAATCGTGGCTATTGCTGCTAGAGTAATCGAAAAAATGGTAAGACCAATCATCCAACTATATGATTGTCCTGCCTCAACCTTACAAAAGTGAGCATTATCTAATGTTGCTCCTTTGAAATTTGTACTACGAATATTAGCATCATTCAAATTTATATCAGGTAACCCTTGGCCGGCTAGGGATTGACCCACCAGATTAACACCCTGAAAATTTCTTCTTCCTAATGAATATAACTTGATCAAGTCTTTAGCTTTCATCTCTTATTCAACTCAGGCTTGACAATCAACTAGGGTTTCACAAAAATCTAGTAATCGATTCATCCCCCAAAAATGATCTTCTAAATTATTTGTTTTACTAATGTGGCTGATATGCCCACCTTTTTTTGTTAGGATTAGATGAGCATTTCTATTTTGAGCCATTCGCTGTTTCATCTGCGGCCATATGCTGGGTTCAAAGAGAGGGTCATTTTGGGAATAAATAATTAGATAAGGAAGAGCCAACCGATCTAAAAAGTAAAGAGCGCTAGTTTGGTGATAATATGCAAAAATGCTGTTAAAGCCGTAGTAGTCAATAACCATTTCCCGATCATAATTATCGATTGAAGTGATGCATTCTACAGCACCTGGTTTTAAGGTATGGGGAAAAAGTTCTCGGCGTTTTTCTCCTTCAGCGCGGAAGTTGCGAACAAAACTCTGCTCAATCTTTCTACCGATTGATGTTTTTCGTAAATGAACCAGAGAAAGGTTAGACTCTAGGTGGG
This sequence comes from Roseofilum sp., assembly GCF_982964205.1. Classification (NCBI taxonomy): domain Bacteria; kingdom Bacillati; phylum Cyanobacteriota; class Cyanophyceae; order Desertifilales; family Desertifilaceae; genus Roseofilum; species Roseofilum sp. The sequence continues at coordinate 92,140 of NZ_CEZBFX010000007.1, forward strand.
TTGAGAGAGTGGCTGCACCACATATTTTGGAACACTTTGTTTCCATTGCCGCTCTCAATCCCCATAATGCTAATTGTCCTCCCATTGAGACACCAGCGAGAATAACTGGGGGTGGGCAACCCATTTTTGTCAGTTGTTCTGCCAGATGGATTTGGTCTTGTCCTTCTCGCCAGCCGTAGGAGGAAGGAACGGGAGAAAGTTCTGCCGTTTTTCCGTGGCCTCGCCAATCATACAGAAGAATTGCAAAATTGCGGTTGTAAGCTTTGCGGGCAAACAAGTTAGCATACCAGGCTTTTTTGACAATTCCATTGAGACCTGTATTGAAGATGATAGTGCCTTTGACATGGGTAGGACAACTCCATAATCCCCAGAGGGGAACCCCTTCAGCACCAGTAAATATCTGTTCTTGCCAAGCATAAATTTGAGGCAGGTGACTTAACCAAGGAACGCGATCGCCCCACCGTTGCCAGGTTTTTCCATACCAGTATTTTGTGGCGAGGGTTTGGATTAAACCATCATTGAAATATAGGGGAGGTTGATATTTAATCATTCTCTGTCCTAATTCCATTGTTCTGTTTCTTTTCTCAGATACCACATTGACCAACGCCAAACACGCCTACTCACTACAAGGGAGGCGATCGCCCAAGCTATTGCGATCGCTAGAGCATACTGTGGTGCAATCAATCTCATCAGCAGAAGCAAGTACATTGTAGCTTCCTTGCTGGATAGCGATCGCCTGGTCTAGGGGCGAGAGAATCATAAGGAAACACCCGTCTACCTAGCTCAACAATTGGAAAGTGAACAAAGAAAACCGGCCTTAAATCCTCTAAAATGAGGCCAGTCAACGACTACGCTCAAGCCCTGAGTCAGTTCAATTGCAACGCGAAAAGATTACCCTCTCCCAGCTAGAAACCTTTCTATTCAAGGCCGCTGATCTTCTGCGCGGCAACATGGACGCATCTGAATTTAAAGGGCATTTCTATTAATTGACTATAGCCTAAATTTATGAGAGAACCAAATTTGTATTCTAAACTACAAAAAACTAACAAAAAAGCGTGTAATATTCCGTGAGGAAATAATCTAACCTGTCAAACCCTTGGCACAATTATTGTCACTCCCCCATTTTCCGGCTCGCACCCTAAAACTAGACAGTGGCTTAACCCTGATCCATCAGCAAATGTCAGCCACCCCCGCAGTGGTTGCGGATGTGTGGGTAAAAGCAGGGGCAATGCAAGAGCCAGAAGACGCACCTGGACTCGCCCACTTCCTGGAACATATGGTGTTCAAAGGAACAGCTCGCATTGGCCCTGGGATATTTGACCAAGTCATCGAAAATCGAGGTGGTGTCAGTAATGCGGCCACCAGTTATGATTATGCTCATTTCTATATTAATACCGCTGTTCATCATCTGGCTGATACCTTACCCTATTTAGCCCAAATTTTACTCCATCCGGCGATTCCGGAGGAGGAATTTTTGCAAGAACGAGAAGTGGTGATGTCAGAAATAAGACAAGTTCAAGACGATCCCGACTGGCTAGGATTTTCTTCGTTGCTGGAAAATTTATATCCCGATCATCCTTATGGACGCTCCGTACTGGGAACGCAAGCGCAAGTCTTAAACCATACTCCGCAACAAATGCAGTCATTTCATCAGCAGTGTTACCAACCGGAGAATATAACTGTGGTGTTAGTCGGAGATATTACTGAAACTGAAGCGATTCATTTAGTCAGTAAAAGTTTTGTGGGGTTTAAAAAAGAAAGGAGCAGTGAGAAAAAAGGGCGATCGCACAAGCAATGGGTCGCATTATCGCCGCACCATCTCACCCCAGACAATGGCAAAAAAAACCGAAAAACGCCTTCGATTTTTCCTCTAGAAACGATTCGCAGAAAGGAATTCAAGTACCCTCGCTTAGAAGAAGCCAGATTAATGATGGCATGGCTAGGGCCAGGAGTCAATCGCCTCAGTGACGCTTATGCTCTGGATTTAATTTCCGTACTTTTAGCCAGTGGACGGACTTCCCGTCTCGTGAGAGAATTACAACAAGAACAGGGTTTAGCTTATGGGATTGGCAGTGATTTTTCTCTGCAACAGGATTCTAGCTTGTTTACAATTACGGCTTGGCTAGAGCCGAAATATCTGAACGATGTAGAATTTTTGATTCGCGATCGCCTGGATACCCTCCGCACGACCCCCATTTTGGAGACTGAATTGCGATCGTGCCAGCGTCAACTGTGTAATGATTATGCCTTCTCTACGGAAACCCCTAGTCAATTGGCCGGATTATATGGATATTACAATACCGTCGCTCAAGCCAGGCAAGCGGTGAGTTATCCCCATCGGGTACGATCTCTAACTGCCGAAGAAATTCAGCGTGTAGCTGGAGAATATTTACACCCCGATCGCTATGTTGTCACCCAGTTGAAACCGTTGTGGCGATCGGGGAGTGGGGGAATGGGGGGATAGGGGGACTCGGAGATCGCCCATTACCCATGATTTTTAATTTTTAATTGACATGACAGTTACTCTTCTCTCTTCACTTCAATCGAATCGAGCCTCTCGCTTGCAACTGAGCAATGGTATTGTGCTGTTAGTGGTGGAAAATGCGATCGCCGATATTGTTTCGAGTCGTTGGTTTTTGCGCTCTGGATGCAGTTGCGATCCCCCAGAAAAAGCAGGTATCGCTAACTTAGTCGCGTCCTTACTCACCAAAGGAACCCCGGACTTTTCTTGGTCAGATATTGCCGAACAAATTGAATCGGTGGGAGCAAGCTGTGGTGCAGATGCAGCCGCAGATTATTTTCTCATGAGTCTGAAAACAGTTTCTGGGGATTTTGTGCCCTTATTTAAGTTAGTCGCCCAGTTGATGCGATCGCCCACTTTTCCCCTAGAGCAAATACAATTAGAAAAGCGCCTGGTTTTACAAAGCATTCGCCAATCCCAAGAACAACCGTTTTCCTTAGCCTTCAAAGGCTTGCGTGAAGCCATGTATGGGGATCATCCCTACGGAAAATCCACCCTGGGAACCCTAGAAAGTGTTGAGCGCATTACCCAAAACGATTTACAAGCCTTCCATAAAGCCTATTTTCGTCCCGATAACTTAGTCATTAGCATCTGTGGACGGATTAATGTATCAGAAGCTGTTTCTCTAGTTGAGGAGATCTTAGGCGATTGGGAAGTCCCAGAAAAACCCATCCCTCAAGTGCCTTTTCCACCCTTGAATCTAGATCGGATGTCTAGAATATCTCCTGTCATTCAACCCCAGGACACCCAACAATCCATCGTTATGGTCGGCTATCCAGGCGCACCAGTCAAGAGTCCAGATTATGCCGTGTTGAAATTGCTCAATACTTATTTAGGTAATGGCTTATCGAGCCGCTTGTTTGTGGAGTTGCGGGAAAAACGGGGATTAGCCTATGATGTTTCCGCCTTTTATCCCACTCGTCAAGATTTATCCCAATTTGTTGTGTATATGGGAACTGCTCCGAGTAATACGGGAATTGCCATTACTTCCCTACAAGAAGAAGTCGAGCGCTTAAGTGAAACGTTCCTAACCTTAGATGACTTGAGTACGAGTAAAAATAAACTGCTGGGGCAATATGCATTAGGCAAACAAACCAATTCCCAGATTGCCCAAATTTTGGGATGGTATGAAACCATTGGGTTAGGAATAGAATTTGATGACCACTTTCAAGAAACGATTGCTCAAGTGACCATTAACCAAGCCCAGGCTATTTCTCAAACTTATCTTACTTCTGGCTGTTTGTCGATTGTTGGCCCTCAAGAAGTCGTGGGTGAACACAAGTTGGGTTAATAGGTTGGAGATCGCGTTTCATTCCCGGTCTGATTTCCAACTCTTCTAATGACTTATGCATTCCCAAATTTTCGGCAATGAAAGCGTCTTTCTTTTGACGGAGGACAAAGTCTACACCTTCTAAGCTGAACCAATCTCCCAACTTATCCCTCTTCTTCCACTCTTGGAAATTCTGAGGAATTTCCGTCATTACAGCCCGCGAACTCCAAGGAAAGAATCAGGGTTTCACCCCCCTTTTTTGGAAAGTGACAGAAGAGGGATTAGCCTTCAAACTGTACCTCATAGAAGAGAGAACCGCTATAATACTCTTATCATCTTCGCTTAATTTCGTTTCAATCGTAATGCGATTGGGAGCTTTTTTGATTTCTTCAAATGTTTTTCCAGCATGACTTTCATCCAGAGCATCGAGCACATTAGCCAACCCATTCATAAACACTTGATTAATTTGCCCGTCATAGCATTTCACGGCGGGAATCTCCCCATCTCTTTTTACAATTTTAATGGCTGGGCGTTTTTCGTTAGCTTTGAGGCGATACTTTAAAATTAATAAAGTTCAACATTTTCATTAGACATCTCCTAGAATTAGGCTGAAACCTTAATGCTGTCGTTTAAAAAACGAAGTTTTAGGAGATGTCTATTGTATTCAAACCATACTTTCGCCTGTAACAAGGAGCTTAGAGTAACTGCTCTCTTAAGGTAAGCCCCTTGTCTCTTAAGGAGAGATCCTATCAAGTCCAGTTAGGCAATTTATAATTTATTCAATGAACTTGATATTACCCTAATCCTTCGATCGCCGGATGGAAGAAGAACGCTAGCCCTAAAACTACATAGGTTGCCAGTAACAGAGACCCTTCCAACCAATCAGAACGACCATCGGAACTAACCGAGTTAGCTAATAGAACAGCGACAACCACGGCGACTAACTCGAAGGGATTGAAATCGAGATCCATGGGTTGGTGAAAGAATACTCCAGCTAAGACCAAAACGGGCGCTACAAACAGGGCAATCTGCAAACTCGAACCCATCGCTACAGAAACCGACAGTTCCATTTTATTTTTCATCGCCACAGTCACTGCGGTGGCATGTTCAGCCGCATTACCAATAATGGGAACTAGAATAACCCCGGTAAATAGAGCGGTTAAGCCTAAATAAGAAGTGGCTTCTTCCAAAGAAGCCACTAATAGCTCTGATTCTACGGCAACCACCAGAGTGGCTGCCAGCAGTACTAGAGACCACAAGGTGATATTGGGCTGTTCATGGGTTTCTTCTTCGCCTTCCTCCTCATTTTCTGCCAATCCCACATCATAGAGATAGGAATGGGTTTTCATGGAAAAGAGCAATGTGAGTAAATAAACCACAATTAAAACGATGGATACTGCCCCCGATAACGTTTGCATGGTTTCTTCGGCAATCCCATCAGAGGTGACATCGACGGCGGTGGGAACCAAGATGGCAATTACCGCCAAATTCATGGCTGAGGCATTCAGACGGGCTACCACTGAGGTAAAGTTTTGTTCCTTATAACGAATACCGCCTAAAAACATGGCAAACCCCATTACCAGCAATAAGTTACTGATAATGGAGCCGGTGATACTAGCTTTCACCACATCGACTAAGCCAGCATTTAAGGCAACTAGACCAATAATCAATTCAGTAGCATTACCGAAAGTAGCGTTCATCAAGCCCCCCAAATTGGGGCCCAGCACCACGGCAATTTCTTCGGTTGCCGTTCCCATCCAAGCCGCTAAGGGAATAATGGCCAAAGCAGAAGTAATAAAGATGGTTGTCGATCCCCAGCCCAGAAAGTGGCCGGCAATGGAGATAGGGACAAAGACTAAAAGTAGAGAAATGATCGTATTCGTTTTCAACATGGCGATCGCATCCAGGTTTACACCCTACCCATGCTACTCCCATTTTTAGAAAACTATCTGTTCTCAAAAACTTAGAGCCACTATGACACGTTCTAGACTAAGCTGTACACTGGTTTTCAAACCCCTATATTGGCCATTCAACCTTGACTTATTCTTGTGGTAAATTATTAGTCATTCACGGCAGCCGAGACCCTCGTCCCCATCAGGGTGTTTTGGACTTGGCGCAACAGGTTCGTACTTGTTTAGAGCGCCAACACAGTCGCCCCACTCGAGTAGAAACGGCAACTCTAGAGTTGGGTGAACTGACGTTAGCTGAACAAATTCAACAGTTTGGCAATCGCCTGTTGGCAGAACATATCGATTATCTACAAATCATTCCCCTATTTATACTTCCTGGAGTGCATGTCATAGAAGACATTCCAGCTCAAGTACAGCAGGCGCAAACCCTCTTGGGAGAAAAGATGACTTTAGAGATCTGTCCCTATTTAGGAAGTCATCCCCAACTGCACAACCGATTAGCAGGAGAAATCAAGACCACCGATCGCGAGATTTGGATCGTTATGGCCCATGGTAGTCGCCGACCTGGTGGCAATCAACCCGTCGAAACCCTAGCCCATCAATTGGGGATTCTTGATGCCTATTGGTCAGTGATGCCATCCTTAGATTGGAGACTTAGCCAATTAATGGATTTGGGATATCGTCGGATTGGAGTGTTGCCCTATTTCCTCTTTCCTGGCTATATTACTGATGCGATCGCCGAAACCCTAGCTGCAAAACAAGCTGGCGATCCTCAATTGGACTATATCCTGCGCTCTCCCCTCAATCAAAATCCCCATTTAGCCCAAATGGTACTGGATTTAACAGTATCTTCCCCTCTTTCGACCCTAATCTAAAGTTTACATAACCCACCGAACCCCTATGACCTCTTCATCCTCTCCCCTCGGTAAAGTCTATCTTGTTGGTGCAGGGCCTGGCGATCCCGGATTAATGACGCTCAAAGGAAAAGACCTGCTTCAGATGGCCGATGTGGTGGTTTATGATGCCTTGGTCAGTCCTCCCATTGTAGAGATGATTAACCCGAAGGCGAAAAAAATCCATGGGGGAAAACGACGCGGAAGACATTCACTCAAGCAGGATGAAATTACCCAAATTTTAATTGAAGAAGCTCAAAATCAGGCGATCGTCGTTCGTCTCAAAGGTGGAGATCCCTTTATCTTTGGGCGCGGTGGGGAAGAAATGGCCGATCTGCTCGCTGAGGGAATTCCAGTAGAGGTGGTGCCTGGTATTACTTCCGGAATTGCCGCTCCAGCCTATGCAGGCATTCCTTTAACCCATCGGGGGTATAGTTCTTCAGTGACGTTTGTAACTGGGCACGAATCCGTCGGCAAATATCGACCGAAAGTGCATTGGCCGGCGATCGCCCAAGGTTCAGAAACCATTGTTATTTATATGGGGATTCATAATTTATCCCAGATTATCCCCCAACTGCTCGAGGCGCAATTATCTCCCCAAACTCCGATTAGTCTGATCCGTTGGGGAACTTGTCCCGAACAAGAAACCCTAGTGGCAACCTTAGAAACGGTTATTCATGAAGTAGAAGAAAGCGGATTTAGCTCACCGGCGATCGCTGTTATTGGTCACGTTGTGGGAGCTATAGGGGATAGGGAGATAGAGAGATCGGGGGATCTTTCAAGGGAATGATTTTAAGATTCGAGTCAGGAAGACACGGAGAAACGGGGAC
>NZ_CEZBFX010000008.1:0-99418 GCF_982964205.1 Roseofilum sp.
GTGAAAGTCTCTCCATGGAAGAGACAGATTCAACGGAGAGAGAGGGATTTGAACCCTCGGAAGGTATTAATACCTTCAACAGATTAGCAATCTGCCGCTTTCGACCACTCAGCCACCTCTCCAAGGAAAGCCTTCCCCATGATAACAAACTGAGCTAAGAAAGGCAAGGGAAGTGGGGAAGTTTTTTAGCAAAATCCTCGTTCCTTCAAATGGCGCTTCCAGTTCCAATGGTGGAGGAAAAAGTCTTTGGTTTGTTTGTATCCCAAGCGATAGAGTTTAACCTTCTTCTCCGAGCTAAGGGAAAAGTCGGTAGTGGTGACTTTGGCCTTGGTGACATCAATATTAATCACCCGACCTTGGTCACCGTGGCGCACATGGTATCGGTCTCTAGCATTAGCCATTGATCGCAGGGAAGCAGTAAATAGATCAAGGGCGTTGTTAATTTTAGGTGGGTTCAGGGTTTGATCGATTAAGCGAAAGCCAAATGTGGGCCATTTTGGAGGGTTCAAGGGATCGCCGGAAGGGCGGTCATAAATCCACAAAGGGAAGTTACTGAGCAAACCACCATCGAGAATATAGGCATTACCGAGTTGTTCGGGTTTGAAAAATAAAGGAATACTCGAAGATAAGCGTACGGCTTCAGCGATACTAAAGTCTTGGTAATGCTTGAGATTATGCTGTTGTAGGATAGCTTGGCGATGGCTTTTTTGGTCTTTGTTAAGTCGAGCAGAATTGGGATTGAGATCGTCAGGTAGAACCCACATCTCGCAGTGGGTGATATTGGAGACGACAATCTTCAGTTCTCGTTGGGGATCGAAGCGTTTGACATCAGTAAAAGTTTCAATTCCCCTGGATTTAAGGGTTTTAGCAATCCAGTCTCGGAAGGGATCTGAGGAGTATTGACCGAGTTGTTGGGTCAATAATAAAGATACGATCATCCATAAGGGCGCTTGGAGGTCGTCGCTAGGATCGCCATTGAAAATGAAGGGGCTAGTTTTTTGAGAGAAGATCCCATTGTAGTCGATGCTACTCAAGATCTCTTCGAGTTTATTAATCGGAAAACTAGCCGCTAAAAAAGCTGCGGTTAATGAACCCGCAGAGGTTCCAGCCAGCTTTTTCCACTGAATGCCCAAATCTTCACAGCAGCGTAAGGCTCCTAATAGGGCAATTCCCCGTACTCCTCCCCCTTCAAAGATGGCATCAGCACAGTAATGACCATCAACAGGTTTGGGAAAACGACTCCAAATCTCTTCTTTTTGTTTTTCTGTGAGTCGGAGGTCTTGATCTTCTAGGAGTTGGGGATTGATGTTGATAAATGATGCCATGTTCACCTTCGGAGATCACGGTTTTAGATGTTGCTGCAAGAATTGTAGAGTACGATCGCCCGCTTGTTGAGCGATTTCGCTAACATAGGCAGTGGAGTTCACCCGACTAAAGCCATGATTTACACCTAAGTAGCGATGTAGAATAACTTGAGGATGGTCTTGGAGACTAGAGATCATTTGAGTTTGGGCATCGGGACTGACATATTCATCCAATTCTGCTAGGTGAAGCATCAGGGGGGTTTTAATCTGCTCTTGTTCATGGAGATTGTTATCAATACCCACCCCATAATAGGAAATATTACAATCAGCCAGCGATCGCGTGGCCATTAAATAGGACAGTTTTCCTCCCAGACAAAATCCCAGGGTTCCCACTTTCCCGCTACAACTCGGTAAGGCTTTGACTGCTTCTAAGGTAGCGATCAAATCGTCTACACCTTGATCTTCATTAAACTGCTCGTAAAGACTAAAGGCTTTAGCTAAATCTTCTTGATTGTCGGGTTCTAGTTCAATGTTGGGTTCGAGTCGCCAAAACAAATCGGGAACTACAGCCAGATAGCCCAAACTAGCGTACTCATCTGCTATCTGACGCATGATAGCATTCACCCCAAAAATTTCTTGAATGACGATTAATCCTGGGCCGTTTCCTTCAGGGGGTTCAGAAACATAGGCGCTAAAGTTACCACCATCAAGGGTAGATAGGATTAGGTCTTGGTTTGTCATGGCGATCGCTTATCTCCAGCCTGACTGTACTTAGCCAGCGTACAGCTATAGTGTACCGCTTTTTTCTCTCATCGGAAGAAGCTATAGCTAAGATCCAGGTGTTCAGAGCTTATCCAATTCAGCATAGTCGGGTAAAGTTGTATCAATGGGTTTACCATTACGCAATACAATACGGTCATGTTGGGAACGGGTTAAGAGTTCAGTAAATCGCCGTCCTTTGAAGAGAATTAAGTTAGCGGGTAAACCGACGGCGATCGCCACTGGATTAGGTAACTTCATAATTTTACCTGGAATTGTAGTGACTGCTTGCGGCCAGTTGCCATAAGGAATATCTAAATGGGCAATTCGCACAGTTTGATTAAAGACTTCTAACATGTCATGATCGCCAAAGGCAAAAAACGGATCGCGACAATTATCGGAGGCAAATATTACCGGAATTCCCATCTTTTGCATTTCCTGAACTAAGGTTACACCGCGATAGGTGGGGGTTTTTCCCGGTTGCCGGTCTTGCAGGTAGAGATTGCACATTGGTAAGCTGACAATAGCAATGTTCGCTGCTTTTGCCGCTTCTAGGGTTGACTGGATCTGCTCTGGAGTTTGCAGGGCTAAACTACAACAATGACCGCAGGTAATTTGACCTTCAAATTGATAGCCAAGCGCCGTTTGTGTTACCTGATAAAGGGTACGCGCTTGCGGATCTAGATTTTCATCCGTATGGAAATCTAGGTCTAAGTTTCGCTCTCGTGCCAAAGAAAATACCGAACCAAGTTGGCGTGAAAGATTAGAATTCATGAGGGGCATTCCCCCTAAAATTCCTCCTATTTCTGCCAAGCGATCAACAAACTGTTGTCCTTCTGGAGTTAGTAATTCTTCTAACGTGCTTAAGCTCACTGCTTGCAATTCAAGTTTCCCTTGCCATTCTTTCCGGAGAGCTTGAAAAACTTCCCAAGTCACTTCGGTTTCTTCACCTCTCAAGTCGAGATGGGTGCGAATGGCTTGGGTTCCGTGGGCATAACTACACTTTAGGGCAAAATTCATACGCCGATAGAGATCTTCAGCCGTCCAATAGCGATCGCCATCTTCTCCAGAAGCAGCGATCGCCCCCTCGAATGTACCATCAAGATTAGGGCTACGATGCCAAATATGCCCCTTATCCAGATGAGTATGGATATCGACAAAAGTCGGCCAGACTTGGCCTCCCTTCATATCATAGACATTATTTTCATTGCTCGGAGGGCGATCGCCACTGGCGCAAATTTTAGTAATCATGCCCTCTTCAATACAGATATCCACCCGCACCAGTTTTTCTGAATTAGGTGTCACTGTAGGAGGGCAATGTTTGGGCAGAAACAGAGACAGAGGAACTTGAGCATTATAGAGCCAGTAGCCTTCGCACTCTAGAATATTACGAGAAGTCATGGGTAATGGTTAATCTCCATGTTTATGCTCCCTGAGCTGACTCGAAGGGAGCTACACATCCCTATTATTCCTCCTTTTGCAAAGCTCGCTCTTGTCGTTTTTTACGTCCAGCTTCCAAAATATCCTTCATTACCGCCTGAGCTTGCTTCACTTTTTCCAAATTCGACCGATACAATTCAATATCCTTTTGCAATTTCTCCAAAGAAAGTCCCAATCCTTGGGCAATCTTTTCCAACGTTTGGTTACGACTCTCCTCAGTTTGGAGTCGTTCAGAATCAACCGTAGAGACGAGAGTATACAAACCAATCGCAAACAAACGACTATACTTAAACTTAGGATTATCGGCGATCGCCTTCAAGCGCCCCCGCAGAGCCTCCGCACCTTCACCCTGATGCGGATCGCAAAGCAAAGTCACCACAGCATCTCCAGACCAATCCTTAATCTGTTCCTGAGCCTGTTGAGCCTCTGCCCGATAAACATTGACATCGCTCTCCAACGCTTGACACAACGCTGCAAAAATAGATGCTTTTTCACCCTCTGGTGAATATCCCTCCATAAATTGGTCAAAGGACGAAACAACCCCAAGGGCATAAATGGGGTCATACTCAAAGTCCACATTGACCGACAGCAAATGCATCTCTACCATCAATTCCTCCACCACACGGCGGTAGATAGAATTAATGGGCCGGGTATGATTAGTATAAAACGCTCGCTTAGTATCGGAAACAGTGCGGACAGTATTCACAGCTACAATTATCAAGAGTGGGTGATTCCATTCTCGCGCCTAAAGGTCACTTTGCCAAGGTTTTCGCAAAAAACCAGCATTAAAGTCCCGTCACCAGGAGTTTAAGACAATTGCTTCCAGAAAGCTGACCGTCCCCTCTCCTAGTGACTCAAACACATTCGTCAGACCCTTTTGCCCCAATTATCCTGCAACCCTGGGAACCCCTTCTAGTGCATCATTTTCTGTTTCAAAAATTTCAAATACAGAATCCATCATCGTCACTTCAAACACCAACTTAGCTTCCGGATGAACATTACAGATACGAAAAGAGCCTTTAACCTTCTCCGCATCCCGCATCCCAGCGACCAAAGACGTTAGGCCTGAGCTATCAATAAAGTTTACTTGACCCAGATTTACCACCACATGCCTACTGAGCTTAGAAATACATTCCTGTAGTTTCAAACGAAATTGCCAGGCTGTAGTGATATCTAAACGTCCAGTTGGCGTTAAAACAATAACTGTTGTTCCATCTTCCGTTTCGTGTGTTCTTTGCTCCATTTTGATCGTCTACCTTTTCTATTAGGAATTGTGGACTTCTGGGTTGATTGTAGTATCTCAAATCGACTTGGAACAAGCCTTAGACCCATAATATACTGTTGGGCGCTGGTAAACTGAAATAATTCTTAATCCACGATCCGCAGATCTCACTGGCAATGTTACCCTAGCGTGAATGACCCACTCCCCGTTGACATTAAAACCCGCCTAATCCTGCTCAAACCTAAGTGCATCAATGATTTCTTTATTTTTTAGTGTGAGTATTGAATAGACAATGCCAGATTTTTTGTCTAAGCTATTGGGCCGCAAGAGTCGTAGAGTTCGCTGTACCCTAGCCAAAACCTATCGTGTCATTAGTTCAGCTTCGGTTGACGATCTATGGCAAACCGTTGTTGATTTCGCTGATGTCTCTTGGCATCCCCTCTTAGCGCGAACCAATGTCCCTAGGGGTTTGGTTCCTAAACCGGGACTGATTTTTAGGGCTGTGACTCGGTTAAGCCCCATTCCAATCCGCATTTTTGTGGAACGAGTCAGACCCGGAGAACTCTTAAGCATTAGAATTTTGGCTATGCCCGGAATTGAAGAGAGGATGATCTATCAAGTCGAATCGACGGTTTGGGGCACTCGCATCTCCTATTCAGTCACCTTGCGCGGATGGCTCTCTCCTCTGATTTGGTCGTTTATTCGTCCCTATGCAGCCAAAGTCGCTGAAGCTCTAGCCAAAGCAGCAGAGAAAGCGCCCCTTCAAGGTGGTCCTGGAAAGAAAACCCATCCAGGAAACTCGGTAGATTTTGGATTTTAAGTCAACCCGTATGAAAACCGATGAGAATTGCCCAAGGGCGTTAAGATTTGATAAGTAACGTCGGAATAATCAACAGCCAATAGCAAATCCTTATGACTTTGACCCTCGATCCCCAATCCGTTTTAGAAGTCCTACGACCTGTGGAAGACCCAGAACTGCGGAAAAGTTTGGTGGAATTAAATATGATTCGCCAAATTGAGATTGATGCCCAGGGAAATGTGAATTTTACTTTGGTGCTGACTACTCCCGCTTGTCCACTGCGGGAATTTATTGTCGAAGACTGTACAAAAGCGGTGAAAAAGCTTCCAGGGGTTCAATCGGTGAATATTGAGGTGACAGCAGAAACCCCTCAAGCTAAGAATACCTTACCCGATCGCCAAGGGATTGAGGGCGTGAAAAATATTATTGCCATTTCCAGTGGTAAAGGGGGAGTGGGAAAAAGTACGGTGGCAGTGAATGTGGCTGTCGCTTTAGCCCAAACGGGGGCTAAGGTGGGCTTAATTGATGCTGATATTTATGGCCCCAATGCCCCAACGATGTTGGGCTTAGACTCGGCTAAGGTGATGGTACAGGACAGAGGGGGCAAAGAAGTCCTAGAACCGGCTTTTAATCATGGCGTAAAGCTGGTTTCCATGGGCTTTTTGATTGAAAAAGACCAACCAGTGGTTTGGCGCGGCCCCATGCTCAATGGGGTGATTCGCCAATTCCTCTATCAAGTGGACTGGGGTGAGTTAGATTATCTGATTGTGGATATGCCTCCTGGAACTGGAGATGCCCAATTAACCTTGACTCAAGCGGTTCCCATGGTAGGTGCCATTATTGTGACCACTCCCCAAAATGTGGCCCTTCTTGATTCGCGTAAGGGGCTGAAAATGTTTGAACAGATGGGGGTTCCAGTGCTGGGAATGGTGGAAAATATGAGTTATTTTATCCCGCCGGATCTGCCCGATCGCCACTATGACATTTTTGGTTCGGGAGGGGGTGCAAAGACCTCAGAAGAACTGGGTGTTTCCCTGCTCGGTTGTATTCCCCTAGAAATAGGTTTACGGGAAGGTGGCGATCGCGGCTTACCTATTGTGGTCAGCGATCCTGAATCGGCTTCAGCTCAAGCGTTAGTCAAGGTCGCTAAGGCGATCGCAGCTAAAATCTCTGTCGCCGTCCTCACCAGATAAATTAGAGTCAATCAGGGATACTCTATCAAGAATAGAGAGGGATTCATCCTTCCCTATTCCCCATTCCCTATTCCCCATTCCCCATTCCCCATTCCCCATTCTTATGCGTAGATCTCTATTTTACTCTGCTAATTCAGGTTCTAGAATTCGCTGGCTGTCTATACTCAATAGTTGGAAAAATTTAGATTGGCTATTGCTGATTCTGGTGATTGGCTTAACCCTGTTTGGTGGGATCATGATTCGCTCAACCCAGCTCAATCTTCAATATACTGATTGGCTGCAACATTGGATTATTGGGGGGATGGGGTGTATTCTAGCTCTATTTATTGCCCGTTGGCGCTACCAGCAACTCATCCAGTGGCAATGGGTGATCTATGGTATTACTAATGTTTCCTTATTAGCGGTTATTTTTATTGGCACAACGGCTTTAGGCGCGCAACGATGGATTACCATTGGTGGGTTTAATATTCAGCCCTCGGAATTCGCCAAATTGGGGGTAATTATTACCTTAGCTTCTCTGCTCCACAGTAAGGGGGCTTCAACCCTATCGAGCCTCTTCAAAACTCTCGCTATTGTAGGCGTTCCTTGGGGTTTTGTGTTTCTGCAACCTGACTTAGGAACCTCCCTCGTGTTTGGGGCGATCGCCTTGGGAATGCTTTACTGGGCTAATACCAATCCCAGTTGGCTGATTTTGTTGATCTCTCCAATGATCTCAGCGATCCTATTTAATCTTTATCTTCCAGCCTGGTTTGCTTGGGTGGGTTTACTAGCCCTTTTAGCTTGGACCAGTTTACCTTGGCCGCGTATCGGAACAGGCGTTACAGTTGCTCTAAGTACGGCGTTTGGATTCCTGGGTGAGGTCTTTTGGGGACTGCTTAAGGATTATCAGAAAGACCGCTTAATTTTATTTCTCAACCCGGAAAAAGACCCCCTAGGCGGAGGTTATCATCTCATTCAATCTCGGATTGCCATTGGTTCGGGACAACTCCATGGCACAGGGTTAAATCAGGGAACCCAAACCCAACTGCATTTTATTCCCGAACAACACACGGATTTTATCTTTTCGGCTGTGGGTGAGGAGTTGGGATTTATTGGCGCGACGATCCTGTTATTGGTCTTTTGGTTAATTTGTCTGCGCTTAGTGATGATTGCCCAAAATGCGAAGGATAACTTTGGTTCTTTGCTGGCGATCGGGGTATTATCGATGATTGTGTTTCAGGTGATGGTGAATATTGGCATGACCATCGGCCTTGCCCCAGTTACCGGAATTCCGCTACCTTGGATGAGTTATGGGCGATCGGCTCTATTGACCAATTTTTTGGCGATCGGCTTGGTAGAAGCAGTAGCCAATCACCGACATCGGCTAAAGTTTTAATGGATATTTTATCGCTTGAGGTAAAAAAGGATGATCTTACCAGGTGTAGCAGTACGGGTAAAAAATATGGGAGATACTTATTATGGTTTTACCGGCCAAGTGCAACGGGTAACCGATGGTAAAGCAGCGGTACTCTTTGAAGGGGGAAACTGGGATAAGTTGGTTACCTTCCGACTCGCAGAGTTGGAAATCGTCGATCCGACGAGTAAAAAATAAGGGGTAGGGAGTAGACAGGAGGGAGCAGGAAGTAGTCATAGGCACTTAGTCCTTTCCGTGTTCCCGCGTCTGCCCATCCCCACTATTACCTCATCTCGCATTCTCCATGCGCTTACCCTTAACTCAAACTGCCATCACCGATCGCCCAGAAAATCATATTGCTGAGGTGATCGAAACGGCAACTTCGGAATTTTTAGCCCAATGTCTGGAACCAGAAGATCTCAACTTTCCCATGATGCCAGCGTTTGGTTCTTTTGTGCGATCGCTTGGTGTCACTCCCGAACGCTCCTCAGAACCAGATACAGGCTATTGGGTTTATGCGGTGGTGTATCATGCCACCACTACTCCCATTGATTCGATCCATCGTGCTAGAGCTTTGGGATTATCTCTAGAACAACTGCGATCAGAGCAACCGCAAATTTTTGCCATGCTTAAAACTGAGTTTCGAGCGGCGATTGTCGGATTTGAAACCCTTGAACCCCGGAATTCTCGCTCCAGAGTTTATCAGCATTTACCCCCGCGTCCCCCGCAAATTCACCAAGCAGTCTATCAATGTCATCCTGATGAAGTGATTCGCTTTAGCGAGGAATTTGATTTTATTCGCATTTTGCTAGAAATTCCCGGAACGCCAGTTGATGCCTTGATTGCAGCGACCTTGAGAACGATTTACCAACTGCGCCATACGGAACACTCCTGGTTAGTGCAAGCCGGACGAAATTTGAGTCTACTCCTCAAAGATGATTACGATCGCCTACGCTATATTCTCAGCCAAGTTTATCTTTAGCCCTTCCTATCCCCCAGCTTGTTCTATTGTAAGGCTTGATGAGTTTCAGTAGAACTATTTTCTTTTCGAGGTTCTAAGAGGTAGACTAAGTGAGGGGTAATACGATGGGAATAGTCTTACCTTGTCTTGGGATCTGCGTTTTGAATTCGCTTACCTCCATTCATCATAAAGCGATCAATCGGTAGACTTACACCATTAACAGTCTTCGTTTCTTTCTTTTCTTCTTGCAGACAGGAATTAATTATGGTTTTTGATTTTTTACCAAAATTACCGAAAGCGAATTTAGATGACCGAGAATACCAAGACTTGATCGAAGAATGTCTGTTGAGAATTCCACGCTATTGTCCAGAATGGACGAATCATAATCCGAGCGATCCAGGCATTACCATGATTGAAATGTTTGCCTGGTTAACCCATCAAATGCTGCTGCGGTTTAACCAACTGCCTCGGCGCAATTATATTTTATTCTTAGAATTGCTCGGTATTCGCTTAGAGCCGCCGAATCCAGCGACAACAGAAGTAACTTTTTATTTGGTGTCGGATTTGCCAGAGTCTTATACAATACCGGTGGGGATTGAGGTGGCAACGGAGCGGCAACCCGGACTTGACCCTATTGTATTTAGTACCGATCGCCCCCTAACAATTGGTAATCCTCAGATTAACCATTTTCTGGGAGCCGAGCAAATCGAGGAAACGCCGCAAATTTTACGCGATCGCTTTACCCATCTCTGGAATCTGACCCCTACAGGGGAATGGTCTGGCCCCGAATTGCCCCTTTTCAACGCTCAACCCCAACCAGGGAATTGTTTCTATCTGGTCTTCGATCCCCAAGAATCCTTGGATGGAAATGTTATCATTCTTACATTAAAAGGACAGGAGGCGACTCCCACAGGCATTGACCCCACTGACCCCCCGCGACGCTGGGAAGCCTGGAATGGTCAGTATTGGCAGCCAGTGCTACTTGAAGAATCAGATGATGAAACCCAAGGCTTTAGCTTCGCGGACATTGCCCAACGAGGGGGAAATCCCTTACAGGGAGTGGATATTACGTTACATCTACCCTTGAATTTTCCAGTAGCCCAATTTACCGCCTATCAAGGGCGATGGTTGCGCTGTGTTTATGCGACTCCACGCCTGAGTCAACCAAGTTACACGCGATCGCCACAAATCATTGGTATTGGAGTCAAAGCCATTGGCGGAACCACGGAAGCGACTCAATGCGAACTGATCGAAAATGACCTACTGGGTAACAGTAATGGAGAACCAGGGCAACGGTTCCAACTGCGGCGATCGCCCATTCTCGACCGTCAAGAAGACGAATATCTGATCGTCACGCCTCCAGGGGAAACCGCTCAACGATGGCAAGAAGTGACTGACTTTTCTAATTCTAGTCCGAGCGATCTGCATTATCTGATTGATTCCCTTACCGGTACGCTCCAGTTTGGCCCCCTGATCCGGGAACCCGCCCAACTCAAGCAGGCTAAGGATATCCGCGCTATTCTACAACAGGGACAGGATCGCCCTCCGCTCCAACCCCCCAGCATGGAACACCAATATGGAGCCATACCCCCTAGGGGAGCAACTGTGCAAATGAGCCGCTATCGCACCGGAGGTGGGTTGCGAGGCAATGTGGAAGATCGCAGTCTTAATACGCTGAAATCTGCGGTTCCCTATGTCGCCAATGTGGTGAATCTAATTCCAGCTCGCAATGGGACGGAAGCAGAAACCATTGAACAAGCAGCCATGCGCGTGCCTCAAATGTTGCGAACTCGCGATCGCGCGGTGACTCCAGAAGACTTTGAATCTTTGACGATTTTAGGAGGAGATGGGGCGATCGCCCGCGCCACTTGTTTACCCACCAACCCCAAAAAACCAGGAACCGTGCAACTATTAGTGGTTCCCGACTCCAACCGACAGGCGATCGCACAAGGGGTTGGCATCCCTCCCGAACAGTTTCGCCTCAGTCCTCCCTTGCATCGCAAACTCATGGCCTACCTAGATGAACGGCGCTTATTGGGCGTGCAGGTGGAGCTTTTAGAACCTGAATATGTGGGACTTTCCGTACAAACCGAAGTCTCCCTAGACCCCAGCTATCGCACCCCAGAAGCGCAAACGGAACTCCTGCATACTCTCAATGTAACCCTCTATCGCTTCTTTAATCCCCTAACCGGCGGCCCAGGAGGTAACGGTTGGCCACTCGGTCAACCCGCCTATATGTCCGATGCGATCGCCTTGTTGCAACAAGTTCCAGGCATTCGCCGTTTAGGAGCAGTGCAACTGTTTGAATTGCGCCTATCTATTGCTGGCCAATGGATTAGAAGTCAACCGGTTCACCTCGTCGATCCGGGCCCCACTGGTCTGATTTGCTCCTGGGCCGATCCGAATCTGCGATCGAATCACATGATTAACATCATTGAATGATGGAGCTAGTTTCTAGAATTGCTACAGATAGTGGTCACAAGCTAGTAGTTGCTTCCGCAGGCTGCTAAAGCACGGTTTACCGCTCGATCGCGGCGATCGCTAAATCCAGTGGCAACAACTTGAGTGTTATTGCGTTTGCGAGCTAGAGCGCCACAGGTGTTTTCGATTAGAGCTTCAACAACGCAGTCTCGGCGATCGCAATTATACAAGGCTCTGTCTCTGGCTAAATCACTGTATAGGTGCTGCCAGGAGGCTCCCCAGCGTCCGGTACTTCGAGAATAGGCGATCGCTCCGTAGTCCGCTAGAGCAATGTTCGGCATGAGACATTGAACAGCCATGGCGCTGGCGATCGCGATCGTAAATTTGACAGGATTATTCATGATTGTTGCTCCTAAATGAGTAGATAATTTGATGAATAAAAGGGCGGGCTGAGAGAAGTTTTAGCCGCAAAAACCCGCCCGATTCAGAAGTTTCCGTGAATTAACCGCCGAAGAATAGATTAATCAAAAGCTCCGCTAAACCATTACCATCACTATCATCTCCACCCAAAGGGGTATTGGACGACTGTTGCATGGATTGAGCAAGTTCATGGCGTACTCCACGTTTGGCTCGAAGCAGATAAGGATCTTCTTCATACCACTCACGCTGGCGCATAGTTTTCCTCCTAGGAAAATTGATTTACATTGTTAGGCTAACAAGCTTATGGATTGGATTTCGAGGGCAGATGATGCAGCATTTAGGAATATTCTGCATCATCTGCACTTAAAGGTAAAACGCTGACGTTTTACGGCGAGAGAATTAATAAGATATCAATTATTCGCTTTACATGAGCCAGGACAAAATACCTTCAAGGAAATCGTGAACCCAGCTATCATCATCGCCACCTCCATCAAAGCTATGATCGAAGTTGTGCGGGGGATGATAGTGCGGTTGATGCAATTCGGTATGAAATTCCCGATCGTACTCGTGAGGGCTCATAATTATTGGCTCCTGGACGTTTAACTGTGCATTTACATCAAAACACAACTTATCAGTCTTTTGGGCCGCTTTAGTTCGTCATTGATACTCTGTTTTGCACTATCTGCACCAAAAAATGAAATGGAGTATAATAGCATTATTAATAATGAATATTTAGCCCTCGGATATGGAGATATAAAATGAGGTCAAGATCTAGAGGTATTGCAACAACTCTGGGATGGGACAAGCTTGAAAAAGCAAGATCTGACCAAGAAAAAGCGAATTATCAAAAAATAACGCATGCCTATATAGCCCAACAAATAGGCTATCTAAGTCGCTCAACAGTTTCGCGTTTTTTTGAACGGAAAAAAGTTTCAGTTGAAAGTGCTAAAGCAATTGCTGAATTCTTTGGACTAGAGTTAAGCAATATTGTCGATGTAGAACAATTGTACGGTTTAGACAGAAAAGAAATGGTCATTACCCTAGAAGGTTCGATTGATGAGTTGAAGCCTAAAGTGGATCGATGGCTACAGATACTCAGAGAAGCATCCAAGGATGAAACTATTCAAATTAAAATTATGAAACCGGGTAGTGTGGTTGTGGTGATCGAGGGTTCGCCGGAAGGACTCAGGCGCATTGAGGAATTGTTTGAAGCGGGGGAATTGCAGGAAATTGCTGGGTTTCAGGTGTTGGATGTTTATCCGGAATGGGAGGAAGAACCGACCAGGTTAAGGGATTGGTTTCAGGGTGTATTTACTGAAGGTTGGCAAAGAGCAGAGAAGTTGTTAACACCAGAACAGTTGCGTCCGGTGATGGTGTGGAGCGATCGCACTCAGCGAGCCAAGTTTTACGATCTGAGTGTAGACTTGCTTCAGTGTCAGGTGGTGTTGCTGATTAATCTGATACAGGAAGAAGAGGAGAAGGCGATCGCCAACTTAAAAGTCTATCCCAAGGATACCGAGTTTTTGCCCGTTAACCTGAAAATGACTATCCTCGTGGAAGGGGAGGTATTTAAGGAAGTCACAGCTAGAGCTGCGGATGTGTGGATTCAATGTGAGTTTGATGCTAACTTTGGTGAAGAATTTACCGTCTGTTTGGGCATCGATGATACAATCGTGAGCGAACGATTTGTGGTGTAATCGTAAAGTTGGAGCGCAGCTAAATAGTTGTCATTGCGATCGCAGGGAAGCAATCGCCAAGATTACCGAGAGGGCAGAGATTGCTTCATTCCACTGCGTTCCATTCACAATGACATAGCAGTAGGGGCGGGTTCACCATTAACGTGGCTCGATACACCATAAATTATGTAAACCCGCCCCAACACCTTGGAAAGAATACCCAAATTCAGGGGAGGTAAAAATGTCTCAAAAAATTAAACTCAAGCCAATTTTAGGAGAGCTAGAATCTTATATTTCAGGCAGCGCCAAAACTATTGACTTTAGCAAGAATGATCAAACTTTAGTTTTAGGTAATAATAACCATATAGAATTTTATAATCTTGAAGGTGACTTATTGAAAGCAATATCTGTAACTCAACATAAGCGATTATGCTTTATTGGGAATCATATAAAAAATAATATGGCTTTTAGTGAGAGAGATCAAGATCTTTGTGAAATTGAATCTAGCAATAATGAATAAATTAAGAATTTATTTGAATTTGATTTTTTTCTTAATGAGAATGATCGCAATCATTAAAGGTCAAAAATATTGGAGGAACCCATGAAAATCAAATACGATCGCCAAGTTGATGTCCTACGCATCACCCTCAAAGAAGCAATGATTACCGAAAGTGACGAAGAAACACCCGGTATGATCCTAGACTTTGATCAGAATGGTAATGTGGTCGGGATCGAGATCCTGCAAGCCTCTCAGCACATTGACAACCCCGAAGCAATAGAATACAGCATCAGTCCATCAGTGCTTGCATCGTCCAAGCACGTTCCTGATTAACATACTCTTGAGCATCAAGTCCATGCCAAATATCTTTCCCCAATCCTTCTAAATCCATAATGTTACACTTAGGTTGGATAAGCATACGCTGACGTACCATTCCAGCTAATTCTTCTAACAAGCGAAGTTGCTCATCTGGAGTCAGAGTTTGGACGTGGCGGCAAATCTCTTGATAGGTAGCCCTCTTCTTTCCGGAAACACTTTGGTTCTTGATATTAGGCAGTATATCTTTCCCATCTCTATGAGTCGATGAGACTATCTCAACTACCAGTATCCCATTACAGGATATACGGTGGCGATCGCCCCAACTGTAATAAAATAGAGTATCACTCCTACTCAACCGCCCTCTTGTCGTGACGCGCCAACCCCACGATCAATTTGCCAAGCAGTACCTCAAAGAACTACTCGAACCCCTGGGAGAAGTAGAAATTAGTCGGGAAATTTCAGGGGAAACTCTGGCTATTGACCTGATTTTCGAGCCATCCCCTAAACCACCAAACAACCCTCCAGCCTTGGGTTTACTCTCTCAACTGGCTTCTACGCCTTGTTTACTAGAACCCTATCGCAACTGTCCCAGCAACCCAGAAATTCGCAACTGTATTCTCAAGCTTTTCCATGTCCATGCAGAACTGCAACGTCAAGCCAAACGGGAGCAGCGAACCCTGGAGGAAGAGCAATTGCCTCGATTATGGATTTTAACGCCAACTGTTTCTGAGAAAGTATTAGAAGGATTAGGCGCTCGTCCTGACTTAAAACAATGGTGTGCAGGAGTACATCTTTTAGCAAAAACACTCAAAGCGGGGATTATTGCCATCAACCAACTCCCGGAAATCCCAGAAACCTTATGGTTAAGGATGTTGGGAAAAGGAGGAACACAGAAAAGAGCCATTGAGCAAGTGCTGGAACTACCCATAGAACATCCTCAACGGCGAAATATTCTACAGTTAGTGGGGATATGGCGGATTAATGTTGCCAGTAAAATAGAGTTAGACACAGAAGAAAGGGAGTTGATTATGGAATTATCACCAGCCTATCTAAAATGGCGAGAAGATACCCTGCAAGAAGGAATTCAACAAGGGATTGAACGGGGACAATGCTTGATGATTGAAGCCTTATTGCGAACTCGGTTTGGTGAGTTGGATGAGGCGATTTTGGGCATTATTGACTCTCTGTTAGTCTTATCTCCCGATGAGTTTATGCCTTTGTGTTTGCAGTTATCCCGTGAGGAGTTGTTGGAGCGATTTGGCGATCGCCAATCTTAAGTATTGCTAGTCTAAATGAATTGTGCAACAGGAAATGCCCTCTCCCACGGGATTCTTGACTTTCCCCTTCTCCTGGGGGATGAGGGGCAGTCGCTTCGCTACGGGAGGACACTACTGAAACCTTGAATGTTTTGGTGTGGGAGCGTCTGGCTCCCTAGCTTCTTAACTCTTCCTCCCTCTATTGAGCAGGAAAGACTCCTGGACGGACAGTTAAAGGTAAAGACCGATCGCCACGACGGATTAACACATTTAAAGCACTACCCACTTGGGTATTTTGTACCGCTTGTTGAATGTCTGTGGCTTCCCTCATGGGTTTACCATCGATTTCGGTAATCACATCTCCAGCGCGGATACCAGCTTGAGCGGCTGGAGATTCGGGCATGACTTGCACAATTAAAACCCCCTGCTCTGCGGAGATCTTAAAGCCACTATTCGGATTTTGATTAATTTCTTTTTGCAGATCTGGCGTTAGGGTGACCATTTGAATGCCAAGGTAGGGATGGTCTACTTGACCTTTACTGACCAGTTGATCGGCAATGTTTTGGGCTGTATTGATGGGAATGGAAAAGCCTAAGCCTTGGGCCCCTTGAATAATGGCGGTATTAATACCAATAACTTCCCCATTTTGGTTGAGTAGGGGGCCGCCAGAATTACCGGGGTTAATGGCTGCATCGGTTTGAATAAAGCTCACTCGTTTATCGGGAATCCCCACTTGGGCGCTAGAGCGACCGGTGGCGCTGATAATGCCTACGGTAACCGTATTATCTAAACCGAGGGGGTTACCAATGGCGATCGCCCATTCACCGGGCTGTAAAGTATCCGAATTCCCCAATTTTACCGTGGGTAGATTTTCTCCTTCAATCTTGACAACTGCTACATCAGTGACTGGGTCTGTACCTAAAACTTTTCCTTCTAAGGTGCGTCCATCTTTGAGCGTCACATCTACGATATCTGTGCCCTCAATCACATGGGCATTGGTTAAAATCATACCTTCTTCATTAATAATAAATCCTGAACCTGACCCTCGAACTTCTCGTTCTTGGGGCATGGGAGTTGCACCACCAAAGAAGCGCCGGAAAAAGGGATCGTTGAAGATATCCGGGACTTGTTGCGTGACAATCCGGGACGCATCAATGCGAACAACCGCAGGACCAACATTTTGTACAACCTGACTGACAAAACTATCATTACTGGTGGGCACTAATGGAGCCGTTGCGCTTGAAGGAAGGGCTGAGACAGTCGTAGAGGTTTGTTGAGTTGAAGTGGATAAATTTGGCGATCGCGATAAAACCTGAGTCCCAACTAAAGTGAGCGTACTGCCCAAGAGCATTAGGGTAATGTAGATGAGGGGTTGTTTCCAGGGGGCTGGAGTTGCCGGTTTATCGGATGGATAGGGATTGGTCATGGGTCACACTCTGGCGATATCAGGTTAAGTCAATGCTGACCGTTTAGCTTTATATTATTAGGTTAGCGATTTTGTCGGTTGATTGGCTGTTTCGGTTAACCGCACTGGGAGAAGATGCGGGGGCACTCCAGATGCGCAGATTAATCACTACGCCTTATGCTATAGGGGCCAAAATTCTTCATCAGATTGATCGGATGAATTCCGATCGCCACTTCCGCCATTCAACGTAGCAATTTGACGTTGATAATCATTCGGATCGAGTCCCTTACCCATGGCTGCAAATTCTGGATCGATCGCCTGTTCTAAAGCTTGAACTCGATCGTTAGTATGGGGATGGGTGCTGAGAAAGGTTGGTCTAGAGGGCGATCGGCTTAATTTTTTCATGAAGTCTACCATGCCAATTTGGGCATAGCCTGCCGCTGCGATCATATTCAGTCCCACTCGATCTGCTTCATATTCGGCTTCCCTAGAATGGGGTAAACGCAAGGCAATTTCTACACCTAAGCGCACGATCTGGCTTTGATCGACTCCCGCAGCAGTGGCTAACCCATTGGTTAGAGCGACGCGACGCATTTGGTTAATGGCATGACGTTCGGTGATATGGGCAATTTCATGACCGATGACGCTCGCTAATTCGGCTTCGTTTTCAGCTTCTTTCATCAGTCCGGTGTGGAGATAAACAAAGCCGCCCAGGGTAGCAAAGGCATTAACAGAATCATCATCAACGATTTGGAATGTATACCGATAATTTGATGTGGGTGGACGGTAACTTTCTTTCGCCAGCCGTTGCCCAATACGATCGATGTAATCCGTTAATTCAGGATCGTCATAGATTCGGACTTCTTGGCTAATGAGTTGCTGGTTAATTTGTTTGCCTAGAGCCATTTCTTGGAGATCGCCTAAACTGGCCAGTTGCACATATTGAATCACATCTGGAAGAATATCCCAAATCGAAAACCCTTGGCTCATTTGGGGACTCCCCACCCAAACTCCCAGGGCAACCCAAAGGGAAATCACGGGATAAATCCATCGCCGAAGCTTCAATTTCTTCATAAGACTTAACATAGCCATCATTCACCGTCACGCAGATGTCCTTAGACGCACCCACCTCTTCAAAGGTTGCTTGAAGCTCTAGAGTTCGATCCTGAGGAAAGTTTTCTATCTACACTTTAATGTAATGTACAGTCTAGTTTTAGGGAATCAGGACTCTCAAGGGTCGTCTTACATCAAGGCGAAATAGGGGCAATGAATTGCCCCTATTATCGTGAATTGATTGTTCTGGTGTTGCATAAAAGGGTGTCCAATTGAGGTTGAGCCACAGAAGGTTAGTTGAGAATAGCTAGATCAATCGTCCCCTTCTACTGGAGACACCACAGTTACGGCTAAGAACAGGAGTCCCACACTGGCTACTCCTAAGAGCAATACGAAAATTAAACGTTTAACCCATTGAACTAATCCGCGATCGACAGACGCTATTTTCTGTAACGAATTCGGCTCAACTTGCAGTTCTAGCCTATCCGCAGAAACGGCAGGGGGAGGGGTGGAATAGGATAATTCTCTCATGGCAGTTTGACCCAAGATTAAGGGAATAAAAATAAGCAATGACTCGTTTTATTCCTGACTAACTGATGTGGTTATCTTTTTTATCCTATGATATCATCTTCAGGAATTGTTTTCCATCTGGTTTTTTACTAATTGACGGCTGATATAGATTCGGATCGCTTGAAAGTCTTGCTGGGCAACTGGAATAGACAATATAGCGCTTCACACTCTAGCAATAGTCTGTATCACTTAAGGTCTAAGGCTTCAAGCTGAACTCCATAAGAAGAGAGAAACACTATAGAAGACAAATAGAGCAGCAAGTCAAGAGTTTCAGTCTCTAATTCATATCAGACATGATTGGATAAAAATTGGGTTTAAATTAAGTTAGAATTACAGGAAAAAGAACTTATATCTATAGTAACAAGTTTGTTGGCACATGGGGATCAATTTTAAGAATTCTCAAAATAACGATCGATATCGGTTAAGTATCCAAGCTTATTGCCGTCCATTTAAACAGCCCTTGCATACCCATCATGGCGTGTGGCGAGATCGCCAAGGGATTTGGATTCAGTTGCGCCGGATCGACGAAGAAGAATCGAACGATCGCGGTTGGGGAGAAATTTCCCCCTTACCTGGGTTTGGGTCAGAAAATGTTACAGAAGCTTTACAATTTTGTCAGTCGTTTGGCGATCAAATTACCGAGGAACAGATTCGTTCTATTCCCGATCATTTCCCTGCCTGTCAATTTGGTTTTGAGTCAGCCTTAATCGATCTACACAATTGGGAAGTGCCGCCTAATTTAACTCACGTTTGTGGCTTATTACCGACAGGAAAAGCAGCCCTCGACCTCCAATTACCGATTTGGAATCAGGGCTATCAAACATTGAAATGGAAAATAGCGGTAGCAGAGATTTCCCAAGAATTGAACGATTTTCAAGACCTCTTATCAATGCTTCCAGATGGGATAAAACTGCGCTTGGATGCTAATGGAGGACTCACGGAAACTCAGGCCCATCAATGGTTGCAAGCCTGTGCAGATCGGCCGGTGGAATTTTTGGAACAACCTCTAGGGATATCTGAGTTTGAGGCTATGTTAGCCCTCTCTCAGGAGTATCCAACCCCTTTAGCTTTAGATGAATCGATCGCCACCTGGCAACAGTTCCTAAACTGTTATCACGCAGTATGGCCAGGAGTTATGGTTGTTAAACCCGCAATTTTAGGCTTTCCCTCCCGGTTGATCGAGTTTTGCCAAGCTTATCGAGTGGATATGGTTCTCTCTTCTGTCTTTGAAACGGCGATCGCCCGTAAAATGCTCCTCAGATTAGCGGCGACTCTTAACCTACAGCGTGCCCTTGGATTGGGAACCGATCGCTGGTTCGAGGACTGAGGGGACGCGTGGATGGGGCGATAGGGAGACACGGGGACGCTCCATACGCGGGGAGATTCCCTATTCCCTATTCCCTCTTCCCTATTCCCTCTTCCCTCTTCCCTCAAATTCTTACCAAACATGGAGACTCTGAGCGCAACCGTTGCAAAATCTGCTTTAACACCATTGCGGTCCAATCTATGTCCGCTTCAGTGGTTTGTTTACCCAACGTGAAGCGAATGCCGCCGATCGCCTCCCGATCGGAATATCCCATCGCTCTTAAAATCGGACTTGGAGAAAGTTTCCCACTATGACAAGCCGAACCCGCACTAATCCCAATTCCCGCTAAATTCAGTTGCCGTACTAAGGTTTTTCCCGTAATTTCCCGAGTATCTTGCCAACATAAGCTTACGTGATGAGGTAAGCGATGCCAGCGATCGCCCGTAGGGACTAAGCCCTCAATATCCACCAATTGCTCAAAGAGGCGATCTCGCAACCGCCTTAACCGCAGCATTTCTTCTGGTAACTCTTCACTTGCTAATTCCGCAGCTACCCCAAAACCAGCGATCGCCACCGTAGCCTCTGTTCCCGAACGTAATCCCCGCTCCTGTCCGCCTCCACCGATTAAGGGATACAACTGAACTCCCGGTCGCACATACAACGCTCCCGTTCCTTGAGGACCATAAATCTTATGACTCGACAACGACAACAAATCTACCGGCAAACTAGCCACATCTAAAGGTAATCGTCCTGCCACCTGTACCGCATCTGTGTGAAAAACGATGCCATGGGCTTGTGCAATTTTTCCCAACTCCTCAATCGGTTGTAAGGTTCCCACCTCACTTTGACCATAGATAACCGAAATTAACACCGTATCCTTACTAATAGCCGCTTCTAAATCCGCCGGATTGATCCTGCCCTGGCGACTCACCGGTAAACGAGTCACCCTCCATCCCCGTTGCTCTAAAAATTGGGCCGGTTGGGCAACAGCCGAATGCTCCACACTGGAAATAATTAAATGTTGCGGTTGAGTATATTGCCCAGCAATCCCCATCAGGGCTAAATTATCAGACTCGGTGCCACCAGACGTAAAAATAATCGATTCGCTAGAACTGGCTCCAATTAAACCAGCCACCTGCATTCTGGCTAATTCTAATACCGTCGCTGCCCGTTGTCCCCAACTATGTAAACTGGACGGATTGCCCCATTGATGAAGCAAAATCTCCTGCATGGCAGCGATCGCCTCTGGGCGTGTTGGGGTGGTAGCACTATAATCCAAATAAATTTGCATAAGTGGGTTCAGTAGCGTCGGGATCTCCTCTCTTCAGCTTAGTATGGTTTGACCGCTGTGTGTCAATTGGCATCTTCGGCTAGAGATTGGATAGACTAAGCAAGGTGATTGCCATACGGGACTTTGATTACCTGAGTCCGAAAATTTAGGCGACAGGGAGCAGGATCGCCAATTGATCTACCTATGCTTAACAATGATGGAAATTTTGGCTAAACAACAACATAAACAGGGAATTCGGTGGTTGATGGGATCGGGGGCGATCGCCGCAATTTCTGTTTTCAGTCTTCTGGCTTATACCTCAATACTTCAACGTACCCCTTCACCCGTGAAAGTCACGACAACAGCGATTGAATCCGGTTCACTAGAGCAGACGATTAACGAAAGTGGAATCGTGCGATTGGGCGATCAACAAACGATCAAAGCCCCTGATGATAGTACAGTCGAGCAAGTGTTAGTCACTGTGGGTGAACAGGTACAGGCTGGAGAGGAAATCATTCGGTTACGCAATCCAGAACGGGAAACTCGTTTGCAAGCACAACTGACTGAAATCGAAGAAACGATGGTTCAGTTGGCACACGATCGACAGAAGGTGCAAGCAGCCGAACAGACATTAGAAACAACCCAACGACAACTTCAGATTCACACGTTGGAATTGGAAGAAAAACAGTTAAGGTTAGAACGTCACCAACAACAGGTGCAGGAAAAACAAGCGGATTTAGCCGATAGTCAAGAAGAGTTAGAAAATCTACTAGAATTAGAGGAGAAGGGATTTATTTCTGGAGATCAATTGCGAAGCCAACGCCGAAAGGTCAGAGATGCTGAAATTGCTGTGCGTGAGGCCCAATTAACAGTAGAAACAGAAACCCTCATCTTAGAACGGCAGAAATTAGAACAATCTAATCAACAGCAGACGGCGATCGCAAGTGCCACTTCTGAACTGCAAAATGCCCAACTTGCTGTCAACAGAATCCAACTGCAACTGCAACGACAAGAGTTAGAGTTACGCAAAATTCAACAAGAACTGCAAGATACCCTGATTACTACTCCCATCAATGGCGTAGTTTTACGGGTGAATGTTAATAATGGTGAGGGAGTCACACGGGGGCATGAGTTATTAACCCTGGGAGACCCCACCCAGGAATATGTACGGCTGAGTTTATCCACCCTGAATGCAGCCAAAGTACGCTTGAATCAACCTGCTCGGATTACGATTATTGGTCCGGATTCCCCAGTTTATGACGGTCAAGTCGTGGCGTTATCTCCCCAAGCGATCTCCGTCTCCGACTCTCAAGGCTCGCCAGGTGGACTGGCGACTGTATCAGCTATCATTCAACTCAATCAGTCCACAGGAACTTTGATTCCGGGAAGTCAGGTCAATGTGGAAATTATCCTCGATCAACGCCAAGATGTGGTGGTGGTTGGTTTAGAGGCGTTACAAAGGTCAGGCAAAATGACGTTTGTTTGGGTCAAAGATGAGCAGGGTTTCGCCCAAAAACGAGAAGTGACCCTAGGTTTAGAAGGCTTAGATACAGTAGAAGTGCTATCTGGTTTAACACCAGGGGATAACGTGATTCTACCCAATCCAGATCTAAATTTGGAACCGGGAACCCCTTTAGAGACCCAATCGAGTGAGGATGGGTGACTTAAGATTCTCCAGGGGAGGTATGTTGGATGACTCGATAGAGAAGCCAGAGGGTGACGGTTACACCAACGAGTTCAGCGGCGATCGTATTCATCATTGCTTGTAGGGAAATCATATTCATAGGCACAATAATAGAGCCGGGGTTAACAACCGCAGCTCCTGGCATAGGCGTATAAATGGTTGAGGCTCCAGGAGGCAAGGATAACATCCGGAATAATAAGGTTCCGACTCGCCAGAGAGCCACAATCATCGCGCAAGTCATGCCACACAAATTGGCTAGAATCCCAATCCATAGACTACGACGAATTTGAGCCTTAGAGGGGCGCAATTCTGGATTTTTGAGTTGATCGGACAATTGAGTGTAATGAAAACACCAATAAATCGTAAAAATTAAGGTTAATAAACACCCATAGGCTAGAATTGTACCTAGCCAAGCATTACCCGCTTGTGCAGAGTTCGGTCTATTGTCAAATAACAAGACAAACAGCAAAATAACAATGGGTATGATTCCTAAACCAAGTTGTACCCAAAAACCAATCCATCCCAATCGATAAAATTCGCTGGCAATTTGGTGGACATTAGGTTTAGAAGGAGGTAGCGGATCAAACATAAATTTAGGAAAGCAGAGACTATGATCGATAGTGTACAAGGAACAGGAAACTCGAGAGAATTAGATCCTTACTTCTTTAACTTCTAGAGAATTCGTTTATCTTAAAAACTATGTCAGGATGCATCTAGGGACATCATAACTGCAATGAGGCCGTCCACAGTGAGCGTAAATACTCCTCCTTATCTTGTCCTTAAAACCCCTTCATCAATTCGCCATCTTTCATTAGCGGGCAATCAGTGTTGGACCATTGGACGCACTCAAGACAATACCGTCGTGTTGTCTGATCCATGGATCTCGCGTAACCATGCCATGATCCAACATACAGACACGGGAACAGTTTATTTAATCGATCTTGGAAGTCGTAATGGAACGTTTGTCAATGGTCGTCGGGTGAATGTGCCAGTCACCCTACAAGATGGGGATCATTTGATGTTTGGCCAGACTGAGGCCCACTTTCACGATCCCTTGGCGGTTCCAGACCCAACCTTAGATTTGGAAGATATAGAAGAGAATTCCCATGTGACGGCGGCTTTACATGTGCGTCGGTTGATTTCGGTGATGGTGGTTGATATTCGCAATTTTACCGGTTTGACTCAGCAGATGGATGATGTCACTTTATCAACGATGATGGGCAATTGGTTTCGCAATGTTGGCAAGATTCTCCGCAAGTATGATAGCTGGGTGGATAAGTATATTGGGGATGCGGTGATGGCGGTTTGGTTTCATGGTACGGAGGGGGTAAACCAAATGGAGGTGATGAAAATCCTCTATGCTCTCCATCAACTGCATCAGATGACCCAGAAGTTGGCCAAGGAGTATCCTTTGCCGTCACCGATGCGTATTGGAGCTGGAGTAAATACGGGATATGCCATGGTGGGCAATACGGGAAGTGGCGATCGCCCGGATTATACAGCTTTAGGAGATACCGTTAATGCGGCTTTCCGACTCGAATCTTGTACGAAGCAAATTCAGAAAGATATTGCTCTAGGTAAAACAACTTATCAGTATTTGTTTAGTGTGGGAACGAATCCGACTCTATTTGAAAAACATATGGTGCAACTGAAAGGGTATGAACATCCTGCTGTTACCTATGGCTGCTCGTTTTCTCAATTGCAGGCATTTTTGCTTAAATCCCCTAAATTTCACTGATGCATGGCATCAATGGGCCAAATCAGTCCCATAATAGGTAATGATGGCTGTGTCATGGTTTAGTAATAACTGATTAATAAAGGAGGAATGATGCCCATGAAACGATTGCTGTGCCTATTCTCTGCTTTCGTGATTTTGCTTGCCACTCTGATGAGCGTTAATACAGCACCTGCTACGGCTGGGGCTTTGACAGTTTCAAGTGTACAGCCTATCTTGGCCGAGGCTAATGTGCGCAATAAGGCCGATGATAAATTGGCGGAAATAGGCGATCTCATTGATTTGAATAACTCTAGTGTCCGATCTTTTCTAGAGCTGAAAGGATTTTATCCAGTCTTAGCGACCAAAATTGTGAACAATAGCCCTTATGGGAATGTGGAAGAGATTCTGGACATTCCTGGGTTGAGCGATCGCCAAAAAGCTAGACTTGAAGCCAATTTGGATAAGTTCACCGTTACTGAACCCACAGAAGCGTTTGTCTATGGACAAAATAATGTGAATAACGGTAACTATGACTAAGCACAATTACTGAAACTAAGAGGTTGGGATCATTGTATAGATGACTCCTCAACCTATCCGATCCTCTGATTCAGGTTCAGGATCAATTTTTAAAGTTTTTTCTCCCCCAGTCTCTTTCTCTATAGATTCACAAGAGGCTGGGATTTTTCTGTCTTTTGCCCTGGTTACGCAATTGAGAACGTGCTATACTGATACTATCTATCTATAAAGCTGCAACCAATCGATCCTTGAGCAGCAATGGTTTAGAGCTAATCATGAAGCGCATCTTTACATAGAAATGGTATGAAGGTAACTGATAAATTATTGAACTCAATAAAGATCAAAAACTCGTACGATTGTGAGCTATCTGTTACCTACGCTACTGAATACTGGAAACAACCTGAACTATACTAGGATGCTGCCGATTCTAAAGTCCTACTCGGTCAAATCTCGTTGCGACGAACCCGGTTAGGTGTCCTCAGTTCGCTGACAAAGCAAGAATACAAGGGTCGGAATATTCTTACCTTTCTAGCTAGAAGATTCTGGTTAGTGATATTTATCCATCAATCGCCAAAATAGTTCCTTGTAGAGTATGAGCGTTAGCGCCCCCCAGTATCTCCTGTACTGTCAGGAGAACCATTATCAGGAGGTTCGTACCCTTTAAGCAGTTGGATCGCATCTTGATAGGGGGTATCAACCCTCTCGATAGAGGAATTGGCCCAACTGGGTTGTGCCCAACTGGCGATCGCTAATGCTCCCGCTAAGAGGAGAGCTGTATATTTGTCAAGGCTTAACGGTGTTCTCATACCCATAACCCTAGTTAATGCGAGACCTACTTTCCATTATACTGGCAATTTTACTGGCAGTTTTACCGAATTTAACAAATATTGTCAATTGGTCAATCCTGAAGATTCCGTAGATATACGGTTTTGCCTTCAGAATGCTTACGATCGTGGTAAGTGCCACACCTCAGACTTGATTCTGAGGATTTACGTAACCTTATTCTTTTATTCTGACCCGTTCCCTCAAACCCGGAAATCCTAAAGCTCTAATTGTAAAGATTTGATACAACTTTAGGGATTGCTCTGATGGGAAGAAGCAAGAAAATACTGATTTTTACCCTGGATCTTGGCTTGGTACATCGCTTGATCGGCAGATTTGATCAACACCTCAAGACTCTTGCCATCTTGAGGATATAGACTAATGCCCAAACTTAAAGTGATTTTCAGATCCGCTCCTTTGAGAGCTAGGGGTTGAGTCACTGCCAAAATAATCTTTTCTGCAACCCGAATGGCTACAGATCGACTGGGAATTTGGGGTAACAGGACTGTAAACTCATCTCCTCCAAGTCGAGCGACAGTATCACTTCCACGCAAACAACTTTTCAGGCGTTTAGCCACTTCCTTAATCACCAAATCCCCCATATCATGGCCAAATGTATCATTAATATTTTTAAAGCCATCTAAATCGAGGAAGAAGGTCGCTAGCATTTTTTCATTGGCCTGAGCATAAACGAGCGCTTCTTGCAGTCTTTCTTCAAACAACTTACGATTGGCTAAACCGGTCAGTACGTCATGATTGGCAATATGGCGCATCTGGTCTTCTGAGAGCTTCAATTCGGCATTGTGGCGTTTGAGATCTTCAGCTAATCGCTCTAATTCCGCTTCCCGTTCTTTTTGTTGAGTAATATCGCGGATCACACCCACTAGAAATGAATTACCCCCAGCATCCCGATGAAGCGATCGCTTAGTTTCAATTACTCGGTGAATTCCCCCAGCATCCGTAAATCCCTCTTCTTGTTGGGTACTTTCCTGAGTTACAAACAGGCTCTCATCTTGTTTCCAGAATTGTTCTGCTTCTTCAGGTGCAAACAAATCATAATCCGATTTATCCATTAACACTTGCAAGGGATAACCCACTAATTGAGCGTAGGCTTGGTTTAAGACAATCCAACGATGGTTTTGATCTTTGACAAAAATGGGATCGGGAATCGTATTAATAATTCCCTGGAGAAATTCTGTAGAGCGTTTAAGTTCTCCTTCCTGATGGGCAAAATGAATCAAAATCATCAGGGATGAGCCAACAAAGCCGAACAGAGGTGGAATGAAGGGAAACCACCAGCGAGCCAGAAACAGAACATAGCTGGTGAGACAGAGCGTTCCTAGGGTGACTCCTGAACTGAGGGTTAATTGGAAGGGTCTTCTCAATTTCCAGGCTAGAATAGAGCCTAATCCTGACCAAGCGAAAATCCACAGCCCTTCAATAGGATCGGATAAGGTTCGGATTGCACTCTGTTCTCCAGCAGCCAAATCTAAAATAAAGCTAATTAAATTGGCTTGAGCTTCAACACCAGGAACCGGATCGGGGTTGCTGTAGGGAATCGGAACAAAATCTTTGAGACTAATAGCAGTTAAACCAATTAAAACCAGGCGATCGCGAAATAACTGTGGATCAACTTCTCCATTTAAAACCTCAGACATAGAAACGGTTGTAAAAGTATCGCGAGGACCGCGAAAATCCGCTAAAAAAGGGTATCCGCTAGCCTCTGCATTGACATAGGCTCCATCGTAGGACTTAAAGGGATAGAAGACGGCTTCGCCTAATTGTAAGTATTTGGGATTGACTGATGAAGCTGTTTCCTCTATACCGAACTGGCCTAAGTACTTTAAGGCAAGTTGAAGGGCAAAACTTTTGTGAACCGTTTCCGTATGCACATAGAGTAACCCTCGACGCACCTTACCATCAACATCTAAGAGAACATTATTAAATCCCACTTGGGTTGTGGGGTTCAAAACTGGAGGAGCGGGAATATTTGGAGCTTTTTTATCAGCTACCCGTTCAATACCGACTAGGTTAGGCAACTGTTGCATCACCTGTTTGAGTTCTTCATGGCCAGGATTGACCGGTAAATCCCGATATAAATCTAATCCAATGGCTTGAGGTTGGCTTTGAGCAATCGTTTCTAGGAGAGTAGCCAAGGTAGAATCAGGGACTGGCCATCCTAGGTTTTGTAGGTCTGGTTCATTGATGCCAATAATAATGATTCGGTCATCTTTTGGTAAGGCAGGACGCAGACGAATGAAGGCATCAAAGGCCAGTAATTCGATCGCCTGGAATAGACCGAAAAAGCGTAGAGTCAGGAGAGCGAGAGTGATGCCAGAAGCGGTAAAAATGACTCGATGTTGATTGAAAAAGCGCCGGATGAGCCGATTCCAAAAAGCGGGTATGAAAATTGGATATGACACGGATCGGGTTTTAGGTTAAGGAGAAGGGTAGTGACCCCAAAAGCAGGATGGCATATCCGGTTATTCACTGATTAAAGATATAGATGCACAGAACTAGAGGGGTAAAGTTGTACTCCAAACTTTTCCTGATAAGGGCGTTTGGATCGTTGGTTTTAAGGGACTAGCATTTACATTTTCAATCAATGAGTTGCGATCTGAGGTTGAAGGCCAAGGTTGCTCAAGGTGAGCGATCGCTCCTAGACCGACGGTTAAGGCGATCGCGTGAAAAAAAACCCATCCCTTAAACTGTAAACGCATGATTATCGACCCTTGAAAGACTACCAGAATCCTTTATATGCGCTTTTGCTCTTGGAGTGTGTGATAATTTCCAGAGTGGGTGAGTGATTCCAATCACCGTTGTAGGAAATCACGGGGCCCCTGATAATCAGATAAATCAGCTAACTCGTTGAGTGATAGCACTCCAGCATAAATCTGACCGTTAATTTCCCAACTGGGAAAAGCCTGAATGCCAGCAGTTTGACATTGTTCCACTTGCGGATTTATTCCGTCAGCAGCACATTCAACATAATTGAGTTTATCCACTGCTTCTTTACCAAACATTTGTTTTTGGTCATGGCAGTGGGGACACCAATACGCACCATATTTTTTGGCTCCAATCTCATTGAGATGGTCAATCAAGGCCAATTCAGCCGGTCCAGAGGGGGTCGTAATTGGGGGTGGCGCTCCTGCGGCAGCTTGGGGATTATTGACACTTCCATAAACGCCTAGGGTAGCGACCAGGGTAACCATGGCTACAGTTAACCCGGTAAACGCTAATTGTCCGATATCGTCCCAAGCGTGGCCCATGAGGGTAACCACAAATAGGGAGAGAGATAAGAGAGCTGAAAGCACACAATAGGGACAAAAAGCTCCAATGGCGAAGGCCATGATGTACATTAAATAGACACTCCCCACGACCATCACCGTACTGGCGATGAACATCAGGAAACGAGTCCACTGGTCTAGGGTGGTTCGTAGTTCCTGATTGCGATCGGGATTGATAAGTAAGGGAGCGATCGCTAGCATCAGCATGGCTGCATAGCCAAAAAAGCCGAACAGGGTGAGAGGCAAACCAAAAACCGTTGCATAGGGACTGCCCAAGACCTCTTTACAGCCTGTGTTAGGGCAAACCACTTCTGCACTACCCATGAACTCAGCCACGGTTAAAAATGCTGTTTCAATCGCCCCAACGGTCGCTATCGCAGCGGTAATGGGTCGAGACCAACGATGAATCCAGGGACTAGAACGCCTACGCCTCATAACTTAAATTGAGTAATAACGATGTAGATATTTCGATTGCAGCTTGACCTCCTCCCCGGTCTAAAGACACAGGGATTCCTAAATCTCACAATTTAGGTTTCTGCTTCATCGCAGTTGCCTTCGCCGATTTCCTCGACTCCGGTCTTACACTCACTCCACAGACTATCCCCGCGAGCCACGCGGTTCTTATGTATTGAAATCCATACCAGAAAATTCAATTTTAAGTTTGATTCTAGGGTTAAAACTCTTAAAGTTTATACTTTTTATTGCCCTGTCCTCTTTTCCCGGTCTACCGAGCTTTCTGCGCCACGAGCTGAACTCGATTTCGTCACGTTAAGGCTTTCTGTTTCGTCTGCGTCGCGGGTGGGTCATTGACCAATATTATTTTAACATAATCTGTCCTAAAATGAAGGGAGTTAACAGGCAAGTTTTAACTTGCTTTTAGCCTTCATCCCCGGAATGAATTCACGGGGGTTTCGGCATATCCCCTATACAAATCTTAGGCTTGCCACCTGCAATGAATTCAGGTGAAGCCGGTTTTCCGCAGTTAAAAGTTCTGTGAACCTTGATATCCAGACAATTGGGCCAACTCCTCTAAGGACAAATTTCCTTCATATTTTTGACCGTCAACGATCCAAGTTGGATAAGCGCTAATGTTTGCCTGTTGACAGATTTGTGCTTGGGGAGCTGTTCGCCCTTCTGGGGAACATTCGATATAAACCGGCTCACTTTCAGCTAGCAGGATGCGATCGACAGCTTCTTGCCCAAACCGTTCTTTTTGGTCATGGCAATGGGGACACCAATAAGCGCCATACATTTTAGCGCCAATGCGCTGGAGATGCTCTGCTAGAGCTAAACTCGCTGGGGTTGAAGCTGTTTCTATTGGCCGGTTTTCAGGTTTTGAGGGTTGAGCTTGAGCCGATCTGCCGATGGTGGAAGGGTTAAAATCTTCTAGGAATAATAATCCACCCGTGCATAGGCCGAGCCACAAGAGGGAAAGGGTTAATCCTTTGGGAATCCATTTTCGGGAAGAGTTCACAGGTGTTCCTCCATAGATAGGGGTTTCAGAAGTGTGGATGTGGACTAGGATTCAATGCTGGAAGTTTCCACCGATTCACTTAATTTAGGTTAGTTTGAGGGTAAACTCTGTTGGGCAACTTCGACAAATTGATTGACTCGGTTGGGATCAATGGGGTGTTCAATATGCCCATGGCGTTTGAGGGAACTGGAGACAATCACGCCATCAGCATGGGGGAATAGATGACCAATATTCTGCCAATCTGCTCCACTACCGATAAATACGGGGGTTTCTTGGGCGAGTTGGCTGGCCAATTTCAGGTCTTTAATATCAGGGGGACTGCCAGTTGCTGGGCCAGATAGAATGATGGCATCGGCCAGTCCTCGTTCAATCGTGTCTGTAAGAGTAGACGCGAGGGTTTGCTCTCCTAAGGTGTGAGCATGTTTGACTAAGACATCTGCCAAAATTTTTACGTCTGCTCCAAGTTCGCGCCGATAGCGTAGGAGTTCGTGTGCTTTACCTTCAATTAATCCTTGATCGGTAGCCATTACGCCAGTGAGGACGTTGACGCGAATAAATGCTGATTCGGTGCAGGAGGCGATCGCCAAAGCACTATGAGCATCATTGCGCAGGACATTGACTCCAATGGGCAAGGTCACAAGGTTTTTTAGGCGATCGATAATTAGGCTCATGGCGCTCACCACAGATGGATCGACCCGATCTTTTGTGAAGGGGGCATCAAAAAAGTTTTCTACCATGATGCCATGGACTCCGCCTGATGCTAGGGCAGTGGCTTCTCGTTCGGCTCTAGCAATGACGGTTTGCAGGTTCCCTCCCCACCGCGATGATGTTGGTAGGGGTAAAAGATGAACCACGCCAATAATGGGGTTTGAGGTTTGAAAAATCTTAGTTAAGTCCACCCGTTTTCTCTTTCCGGACTCATCAACAACAACTCCACTTGGATATCTGAAGTCGGTTTTCTGTAAGGGTTATAAATTTTATGGATTGGGGATTGCTCTTTCATACATTTATTGTTTCTTACAGGAACGGATGCAAGCAGGAGCCACGGTTGGCTCTCCAGTCAGGTTGACTTTTGGAGTTGCTTTTTGGGTGTGCTGGTAAGACAACACCGTATGATAATACCATAGGCTATGCTGTGCGATTCAATCACGCAAGGGGATAGCAAAATGCTCAGTTATCTGAGGGGAACCGTTTCCCAAGTTGACCGGCGATCGGGAAATCGTGTGACTCTGGTGTTGGAGGTGAATGGTTTAGGTTATGAGATCCAAGTGACTCGTCAGTTAGGCGATGGGATCTCTGAGCGTCAAGATGAGGTTCAAGTATTTACCCATTTGATGATTCGCGAGGAGCAACCCTTGTTGTATGGCTTTACGTCGTCAGCAGAGCGGGATCTATTTCGCCAGTTGGTGGGAGTAAGTGGTATTGGGGCACAATTGGCGATCGCTCTTTTGGATACGTTGGGGTTGTCCGATTTGGTGCAGGCGATCGTTACGGGTAATATTAAACAACTGGTACGCACTCCTGGGGTGGGTAGTAAAACAGCCGAACGTATTGCTCTAGAGTTAAGAAACAAGTTATCCCAATGGCGAGATACATCTGGAGTCGCTCTACCGGTCTCTAGTACCATTCCTTCAGCTTTGCAAGAAGATGTGGAAATGACTCTTCTCGCTTTAGGATATAACCAGGAAGAAATCGCCCAAGCGTTAGGTGCATTGAGTCAGAAACCCAATCTGATGAAAACTCAAGAGGCAGAAGATTGGATCAGGGAAGCCATTAGTTGGTTGAGTTAAGTTTTATTTTTCCAGAGGTGATTCCATGAATTCAGCTTGTGCTTACTCGGAGCGCTTGATGCAGGTTTGAGAGGCGATAACACATCGTGACTAAGGAGAAATAATTAATGCTTTTCAAGAACGTCTTTTATGGAGAAAAATAAAGCCATTTTTATGAACCTATCGAAAGAAAAAGTTATGCCTTTATCCGCTGAAGAACATCAACAAGTTATTGAATTTTATCGTTAAGATATCCTCAAGCTGCAAGAGCTAATTAACCGTGACCTTTCCCATTGGCTTGTGTAACTGGCTGATTTGCTTAGGAGCTTGGGTCACAATCGAAATTTGTGTTATAGTACAAAGTTGCTGAATTTTGATGGATTATACCAACAAAACACCTTATGAGTCTCACACAAACCAAAAAACATCAAATAATGGCTGAGTACCAGGTTCACGAAACCGATACCGGTTCAGCGGATCTGCAAGTAGCTGTTTTGACTGAGCGGATTAACCGTTTAAGTGCCCACTTAAAATCGAATAAGAAAGACTATGCTTCTCAGCGAGGTCTGATGAAAATGATTGGTCAGCGCAAGCGTTTGTTAGGTTACATTAACAAACAAGACCAAGACCGTTACAAAGCGTTAATTAGTCGTTTGAGTATCCGAGGCTAGAGTAATTGCCTATGTCCCCTGAACCCACTCAAAAGGGTGAGTCGGTTGCGAAGGAACGATTGCCCTTCGAGCCAAAAACCAGCCGTAAAAAAAATCGTTCTACTCCTTCATCCTCCTCCAGGAAATCAAAGTCCTCTCAAGGGTCGCAGAAAAGAACCCCAATTCGTCAAGAAGACCGGGCGATCCCCGAAGTTGTAAGTAAGCGGATGATTAAGCGCATGGCTTTGTTGTCTGGTGTACCTACTGCCCTAGGTGTGTTAACGTTTGCGATCAGCTATTGGATTTTGACCCAAACAGAGTTTGATTTACCTCATATTGCTGTGGTGTTGGTGAGTATGGGGTTTTTTGGCCTGGGTGTCCTCGGTTTAAGTTATGGGGTACTCTCGGCCTCTTGGGATGAAAATCGAGTAGGGACTCTGCTCGGTTGGCAGGACTTTACCCAAAATTTAGGTAGAACGATCGCCGCGTGGCGATCGATCAAACAAGATAAGTATTCAGAATGACCCTATCGAATCAGGATATCAACCATGATTGTAGTAATGAAAAGCGGTACGCCAACCGCAGAAATTGACCGAGTCAGTGATGAACTGGGAACTTGGGGCCTGACACCAGAAAAAATAGTGGGTCAGCACAAGGTGGTCATTGGTTTAGTTGGGGATACAGCAGATTTAGACCGGGAGAGAATTCAAGAATTGAGTCCTTGGATTGAATTAGTATTGCGTGTCGAACAACCCTTTAAGCGTGCCAGTCGTGAATATCGTCATGGTCAAGCCTCGGATGTGGTAGTTTCTACACCTCAAGGTGATGTTCCCTTTGGCGAAAGTCATCCTATCGTTGTAGTTGCTGGCCCTTGTTCAGTGGAGACGGAGGAGATGATCGTTGAAACGGCCCTGCGAGTTAAGGCGGCAGGAGCTAAGTTTCTGCGCGGTGGCGCTTATAAACCAAGAACCTCACCCTATTCGTTCCAAGGCCATGGAGAAAGTGCCCTAGGGCTACTGGCCACAGCGCGGGACAAGAGCGGCTTAGGTATTATTACAGAAATCATGGATACGGCAGATCTGGATGCAGTGGCAGAAGTGGCTGATGTGATTCAGATTGGGGCCAGAAATATGCAAAATTTTGCCTTGCTGAAGAAGGTCGGGGCCCAGGATAAGCCGGTTTTACTCAAGCGAGGAATGTCCGCAACCATTCAGGAATGGCTGATGGCGGCTGAGTATATTTTGGCTGGGGGAAATTCTCAAGTGATCTTGTGTGAGCGGGGAATTCGCACGTTTGACCGTCAATATACCCGCAATACCTTGGATCTGTCTGTCGTTCCG
Source organism: Roseofilum sp. (assembly GCF_982964205.1). Lineage (NCBI taxonomy): Bacteria > Bacillati > Cyanobacteriota > Cyanophyceae > Desertifilales > Desertifilaceae > Roseofilum > Roseofilum sp. Next base: position 34,525 of record NZ_CEZBFX010000008.1, read on the forward strand.
GTCTTGCGGACGCTGACCCATTTACCCGTGATGATTGACCCGTCCCATGGGACGGGCTGGTCTCAGCATGTACCTGCGATGGCGAAAGGGGCGATCGCCGTAGGAGCCGATGCCTTAATGATTGAAGTTCATCCCAGCCCCTCGAAAGCGCTCTCGGATGGGCCTCAGTCCCTCACCCCAGATGAGTTCGATGAACTGATGAAAGAATTGGCGGCGATCGGTAAAACGGTCGATCGCTGGTCTATCCCAGAAACCGTTCTGGCTTAAGAGTTTCGGGAGTTATCAGTATGCCCTAATTGGGTAGGGGCGTTGGTCACCCTACCCTTTTTAGTGAAATAAACTATAATTAGAACTGAAAGTAATAATGGTTTAGGTTATTATTCACCTTGTTTACTGCTGTTTCCTCCCCCACTCGCGTCTCTGAACTTCCCGACGACCTCTTTGAGGCGATCGCCACTCTCAAGCGAGAACTCAACGCCATTGTCTTGGCCCATTACTACCAAGACCCCGATATTCAGGACATTGCCGACTATATCGGTGACTCCCTTGGCCTATCCCGCAAAGCTGCAAATACTGACGCAGAAGTCATTGTCTTTGCTGGGGTTCACTTTATGGCCGAAACTGCCAAAATTCTTAACCCTAATAAATTGGTACTTTTACCAGATCTCGATGCAGGTTGCTCCCTAGCCGATAGTTGTCCACCTGATGCCTTTGCTGCATTTAAGGCCCAAAATCGAGATCATTTGGTAATCTCCTACATTAACTGTACGGCCGAAATTAAGGCCATGAGCGATATTATCTGCACCAGTTCCAACGCTGTCCAGATAGTCGAGCAAATTCCCACCCATCAACCCATCATCTTTGCACCAGATCGCAACTTAGGACGCTATGTCATGGAACAAACCGGACGAGATCTCCTCCTCTGGGATGGCAGTTGTATTGTCCATGAAACCTTTTCCGAAAAGAAAATCGTGCAACTGAAAGTGCAGCACCCCGAAGCGGAAATTATAGCCCATCCCGAATGCGAACCCTCCGTACTGCGCCATGCCGATCATATCGGTTCCACGACTGCTTTACTCAACTATGCCCAAACCAGTCACAGTCCCACATTTATTGTGGCTACTGAACCGGGAATTATCCATCAAATGGAGAAGGAAGCGCCCCATAAACAGTTTATTCCTGCACCACCGATAAATAACTGTGCTTGTAATGAATGTCCTCATATGCGGCTCAATACGTTAGAAAAGCTCTACTTGGCCATGAAAAAACGGACTCCAGAAATTACCCTACCCGAAGAGATTCAGGTAGCCGCTTTACGTCCCATTCAAAGAATGTTAGAGATGACCTAATGATTGGAAAAAAACATCTTTAGAAACCTAGAAGTCAATGGTGACAGTCAGAATTATCCAGCAAGGAGATAACCAGGGAGATAAATACCAGGTTGCAATTACCCTGGAAGGCTCAGAGGTGAGCCAGAGTGCGGCGGCAGACTTTGAATTTAGAATTGAGGAGCAAGAGCTTGAAGACATTCGCTGGTATCTCGAAGACTTTTTGCAATACCCTCAAGAACCCGCACCCAAGATTGCCCGTAGGATAGAACGGCGGATGTACGAAATTGGAACGGAACTGTTCGAGAAGGTATTTTACGCCAACAACGATACCCGCAACCTATGGGAAGTTTTACGCCATAAAATCGGCAACGCTCGCATAGAAATCGCTTCTCCCAACGGTTCTGATGCGGCGACAATTCCGTGGGAACTCATGCGCGTTCCGCGCAGCAATACGCCTCTAGCATTGAGTGCAAGCGCCTTTGTTCGTACCGGGTTTCAGGGAAGACAGGACAGTCACGCCGCTCGCTACGGCAATAGCAAGATTAAGATTTTAATGGTTATCTGTCGCCCTCAAGGTAGCAAAGACGTGGCGTTTCGGTCGGTGGCAACCAAGTTGATTAAGGGGCTGACAGACGGCGGCAGCGAGGTTTTTCAATTAGACGTTTTACGCCCGCCAACATATGACGAGCTAGAGAAGGTTTTGCGAAGAGCCAAGGAGGATGGATTTCCCTATCGAATCGTCCATTTTGACGGACACGGGATTTATGAAGACCTCAGAGCAAAAAAAACGGGTAAGCCCCCTCAAAAAAAGCGAGGTTACCTGATATTTGAAAGCTCGGATTCCGAGTCTGGCGATTCTCCTGCGGAGACGCTTCGCGATCGGGAGGACTTAGTTCATGGGCAATTACTCGGTTCGTTGCTCGCGGAAACGGAGGTATCTTTGCTGGTGCTTAATGCTTGTCGTTCGGCTTATATTGAGACACCTAGCAAACCGGGTCAAACTCTTGCAGATAACAGGAGTAGCGCATTAGGTTCTCTAGCACAAGAGGTCATAAATGCTGGCGTGGCTGGCGTGGTGGCAATGCGCTACAACGTTTATGTTTTCACCGCTGCCGAGTTTGTGGCTAATTTGTACGAGGCTTTAGCTCTAGGTCAAACACTGGGCGAAGCCGTCACAAAAGGACGCCAGCAGTTACGCGCTCAACCGATTCGGGAAGTTGCCTTAAGCCCGCTGCCATTGCAAGACTGGACGGTGCCGATAGTTTACGAAGCAGCCCCCGTGGCGTTCCCCAGTTCTGCCAACACTCTCAAACAAGCCTTTAACCTTAGCGACAACGATACTCCGCTTGCAGGTGAAGAAAGGAGATGGCAATCGTCCAAAACCCCCGATGCGTTTTTCTTGGGCCGCGACGAAACCCTGCTGGCACTCGACCGTGCTTTCGATACGGGGCGCATTACTCTGCTGCATTCTTATGCTGGAAGCGGCAAAACGAGTACCGCTGTTGAGTTTGGCCGCTGGTACGCGCAAACTGGGGGCGTGGAGGGACGGGTGCTGTTTTCCTCTTTCGATCGATATTTGCCTTTGAGGCGAGTGCTGGACGAGGTTGGCGTAGCATTTGAGGGCTGGTTAAAAACAAGGGGAGTTCGCTGGCTAACGCTAAGCGATAGCCAGCGGTATTCTTGGGCGCTTTTAGCATTGCGAGAAGTTCCCGTGCTGTGGATTTGGGATAACGTCGAATCAGTAGCTGGGTTTCCTGCTGGCACGGAGTCGACGTGGAGTTCCCAAGAGCGCGACGAACTGGCTAAATTTTTGCAGGAGGCAAGCCAGACGCAGGCTAAGTTTCTACTTACCTCCCGTCGCGATGAGAGAGGGTGGTTGGGCGAAGAGCCTATCAGGATTGCAATACCGCCAATGCCCATGCAGGAACGGGTGCAACTGACACGGGCGATCGCCCAGAGGCTGGGACATCAATTGATAGAGGTAGGGGATTGGTGGCCTTTGCTGCAATTCAGCCAGGGAAATCCACTAACGATTGCGGTGCTAGTAGGCCAAGCACTGCATGACGGATTGAAAACCAAGCAGCAAGTCGAGAATTTTGTGGCTCGGCTAAGAACGGGCAAAGCCGCGATTGAAGATGACGAGAGGGAGGGGCGATCTAAGTCATTGGGCGTGTCGTTGAGTTACGGCTTTGCTCGTGCCTTTACAGAGGAGGAACGCCAACAACTAGCATTGCTGCATTTATTTCAGGGTTTTGTAAATGTGGACGTGTTGTGTTGGATGGGCGACCCCGATGAGGACTGGTGCGTGCCTGCCACGCGCGGTTTGACCCGCGAAGCTGGTATTGCCAAGCTCGACCGGGCTGCTGAGGTTGGCCTGCTTACTGCTCGCGGCAACGGATTCTACACTATCCACCCAGCCCTGCCGTGGTATTTTAAGCGCCTGTTCGACCGATACTACCCCGCGTCTCCTTCCGTTGAGGGAGAAGAATCGGAAGCAACTTTAGCTATCCATGCTTACGTTCGAGCAATTGGCGATATGGGGGATTATTTCTACCGCGAATATGACAAAGGCAAGCGCAATGTTGTCAATTTAATCGCTGCGGAGGAGGCTAACTTGCTCCACGCAAGGGAAGTATCGCTGGCAAGGAGCTGGTGGAATGGAATTATAAATCCAATGCAAGGTTTAAAGGCACTTTACGAACATACGGGACACCATTCGGAGTGGGCGCGGCTGGTAGAGGAAATCGTACCGGAGTTCGTCGATGCAGACAGTGACGAACCCCTTCCAGAGCGGGAGGTTTTATGGATTCTCGTTACCGAATATCGCGTAAAAGTTGCCGCTGCAAGGCATCAGTGGGAAAAGGCCGAACGCTTGCAACGGCTATCAGTCCGTGAAGCTCGCAAACGTGCCAAACCATCTCTAGCCGCGCCTCCAGAATCGTTAGACGGCAGCCAAAGGGATGCTATTAGAACCCTAGCGGTAGCGTTGAGTCAGTTGGGCGATATTCTGCGTGACCTAGGGTCGCCCGAATGTCTTATAGCTTACGAGGAAGATTACAACCTGTCGCTTCGCATAGGCGACCGAGAGGGTGCGGCTGTTACCGCCATCAATATTCGTAAAGCCTATATGACAGTTCCCGATCTGTGCGATTTAGCACGAGCGGAGACTAGCTATCTAGAAACTTTAACAGTCCCTGGCGAGAAAGACCCGCTAAAAATTGCCGGTATTTTGGCACAGCAGGGGCAGATAGCTTACGAACGATGCAAAGAAGCAATCGCCACCGGGCAGTCGCAGGAAGACCAACTCCATCACCTCAATGACGCGCTAGCCTGCTACCAAAAGGCTCTCAATTTGTTGCCTTCGGGTGCGCTAAGTTACTTAGCGCTAGTGCATAACCAGCTTGGCAACATCTACAGCATAGCGGATGCTACTTATTCTCCTCTTGCCTTGGAACACTGGCAGAAGGCCATTCGTTACGAAGAAGACCAAGGAGATATTTACCAAGCCGCCCGAACCCGCTTCAATGTAGCCTTGCATCTGCTAAGGGATAATCGGTATAGCGATGCTTTGCTTTTTGCTGAGGCCGCTCTTAGCAACTACGAAGGCTATGGAGATAAAGCTTTAAACGACGTTCAGAAGACAAGGCAATTAATTGTTCTTATAAGGCACAAACGAGGTCAATAATATGAATGTAAACTGGTTCGATGACTTACCCGCGATAGGTAAAATGCCCGTGACGCAAGCAGCGGCCAAATTGCGCGAGATAGGAGAGGAGGAGTTGGCTATAGCGCTCTTAGCAGCGGAAGACCGGCAACCGGCTGCAAGTACCTTTTCTGGATGGAGTCTGTTTGAAAGACCCTGGCAGCACGCCGCTCATACCTTTGGCTACATTGCTCCGGTGCCTGCTAACACTAAAATTATTCCCATTAAATCTGCCGGAAATATTAATCCCGACCTATCGCTCAAAAATGCTCGTATTAAAATTACGCTAAACTGCTTGCGCGTAGCCTCCTATCCTGGGGGTGACACTCACCAAATATTGTTTGATTTTTATACTCAAAACCAATTACAAAACACCCAAGAGCATTTGCACTTCAACAGCACCTATCGCGTGCGCGAAGGAGAAAGAGCGGCTATTATCAATTATCCTATCTTCGTTGGGTTGAATGTCGGTAATGATGGAATTCCTTTTAAGTGTTATACGGTCAATATCAAAAACGAAGAAGACGAGGCTGCTGTAAAGTTTTTGGAGTCCGACGTATTTAAAGCTGGACTTAAGCTATCGTCAACCGTACAGCCAGCGATCGCGCCTCTATCAGCGATGGCGGTTGGTTTGACTAAAGCGATTGCTCGTCGCCGAAAAAATGTTCCCGTGCAGGATTTTTACTTGGGATTAGATTTTGGCAGCAATCCTCTAGGAGCCCGTTTAGCTGAAGGGGTTTACGTCGCCGTGCAAATCCCAGAAAAAGAAAGGCGCGTGTGGGACTGGAGCGATTGGGTGTACGATGCTGAAACAAGTCAGGTCGTTAACGATTACGATCATACCGAGTTAATTCCCCACAATTATATTGCTTTTGGCATTAGCCGCTAAGGTCGGTGTAGCAACCTTTATCAGTGGTGTTTTGCTGAAAAGATCAACTCAAAAGTCGGGATTGCATAACCATGCCAAACCAATAAGTACAGCCCCATCAGCAGTCCTAAAGCTTCTATTCTGTGAGGGGATTTCAGAAAGACACTATCGGTTAAAAAATAAGGATCTTTCAAAAATCTAAATCCCCGTTCTACTGTCAGAATATTGATCTACCATCGAAACTGTGGTTTCCGGCGATCGCGCTATGATGATTGGCTAACTTCAAAATTGAGTCAAACCCCTTAAAATCAACCGATTTACTAAATCCGGATATTCATCATGGGGACAATGACCCGCATTCGGAATCGAGATAAACTCAACATCTGCGCGGGTTTGAGCCAAACAACGATACAGCTTACCTGCACTAATCGGAGTCCAAGGGTCATTTTCGCCCCACAAGACCAACAAGGGCTGTTTGACTTGGGTTAATAACTCTTCCGGTTTTGGCCCTGGAGGAGCAGTTAATACCGAAGCAAAGACTTTTTGTGCGCCAGGATCGCAGGAGGGTTGATAGAGTAAATCTACTAGCTCATCTGTAATAGCCTCGGAGGACATATAGACTTGGTGGAGCGTCCTGCGAATACGATGTTTTTGTCGCACCTGATTGAACAGAAATGGCCCAGTAACCGGAGAACTTACCAAACGGGTAAATGCTCCCATGATTATCCGTAAGGGAAAATTCAGCTCTTCAGGACGATGGTTCAATCCTCCAGCACAGTTAATCAAAACGCCAGCCTGTCCCCGCTCTGGAGTTTGGGCTAGAATCATTAAGCTCAACAGTCCGCCAATAGAATTACCAATCCATACGGCTGGCTGTTGAATATGAGTTGCCCAAAAGTCCTGAAGCAGGCTATACCAGAGATCCATAGAGTAGTCTAAAGGGGGTTTATCTGAAGCTCCAAACCCTAGTAAATCGAGGGCAAACACTTGATATCCAGCCTGGGCTAACATGGGGATATTTTTGCGCCAATGACCCACACACCCGCCAAAACCATGGAGTAGGACAAGGGGAATACCCTCGCCCTGAACCGTATAGATAATTCGATGGTTTTGCCAGAGCCAGGTTTGAGGGGTTGAGAGTTTTGGAGATAACTGTTGAGTTGTCACAGGGTTTGAGAGAATATCAGGTGTGCTGATTGGATTTTAAACCCTTTTGACAGTTGGGGGTTAGGGTCAGAGGTGAGGTAGGGGGCGATCGCGCAACCCATTGCTTGTGCGATCGCATGGCTGATTATTTGAACATGCCATATCATGAGAATTAAGATCTTTAGTCCTCTGAATCTCAGTTACTAAACTCTATCCCTTTACATGGCTTTAATCTTGATGATTGAGCCTGATAATTGAGAATTGTCTTTATAGTTAAACTTTGTAGCTTATACAACTCTTATTTAAAAACATGATTCAGTCTTTTAATTCTAACCTGTCTCCACAACTGTTAGTCGTTGATGATTTTACAGAAAATCTTCGACTACTGAAAACTGTTTTGCAACAGCAAGGTTATGAAGTTCGTTTAGCCGCTAATGGTAAATTTGCACTCACCAGTCTTGACCATTTCCAGCCTGATTTAATTCTTCTGGATATCATGATGCCTGAAATGAATGGGTATCTTTTTTGTCAAGAACTGAAGCAAAATCCCAAAACCTCTGATATCCCGGTCATTTTTTTGAGCGCTCTTCAAGAAGGAATGGATAAGGCTAAAGCATTTCAATTGGGAGGAGCCGATTATTTGACGAAACCGTTTCAAATGGAGGAACTGTTAGCTCGGGTTAAACATCATCTGGAATTAAGAGATTTACAACGAGAATTACAACTCAATAATAATTTTCTAGAGATCAAGAATAGACAATTGCAGAAAACTCAAGGAGAGATGAGTTTAATGTTAGATGTTACTAAAATAATCAATGATGTTTTTGATATTCAACTGGCTATTTCTCAAGTTTTAGATCGAGTCTGCCGTCATATCTTGTGGGATTATGCAGAAGCTTGGATTCCTAATCATGAGGAAACTTGGTTAACCTATATTCCTTGTCTAGAAACTGGAAGAGAGCAATTTCAAGAATTTCAAGAAAAAAGTGCCCAGATTGCCTTGGCTCCTAATCAAGGTTTGCCTGGTAGAATTTGGACATCTCAAAAACCAGAATGGATTCATGATTGTTGTGATTATTTAGATGATTTATGTGTGGGTAAAAAAATGGCTGAAAAGTCGGGATTTAAATCGGTTTTTGGTGTCCCTATTGTTGCCAACCAAAGAGTCTTAGCGATTCTAGTTTTTTATAAATTAAGCGTTGAAGATTGCCAGGATTATTTGGTGGATTTAATTCAAGCAGTTGTCAATCAATTAGCTTCACCTTTAGAAAAGTCGAAATTGTATCAAAAACTAGAAATAGCGAACCAAGAGTTAGAACGTTTAGCTAATCGAGATGGATTGACACAGGTAGCGAATAGACGCGTTTTTGATTCTGTATTAGAAAAAGAATGGTTGCGAATGAAACGGGAACAAAAATGCCTATCCTTGGTTTTGTGTGATGTAGATTATTTTAAGAAATATAATGATTTTTATGGGCATTTGTCAGGGGATGATTGTTTGATTGAAATTGCTGGTGCATTGACGAAAGCAGCGAGAAGACCAGGGGATTTGGTTGCTCGATATGGTGGAGAAGAGTTTGCTATAATTTTGCCCAGTACAAATCGGAATGGAGCTTGCGATGTAGCTCGTAGTTTACAGAAGGAAATGGCTGATTTGCAGATTATACACGAGGAGTCTGAAATCGATCGGTATGTAACGTTGAGTTTAGGAGTTAGCAGTGTAATACCATCCGATAAGTGGTCTGTAAAATCTCTGATTAATGCTGCCGATCAGGCATTATATCAAGCTAAGAAGTTAGGGAGAAATAGATTTTGTTGTCATCCTTTAGATAACGAGCTGTGTTGATTGATTATAAAGGTTTCCAGCGGAAGTATTGAGGGGAGACAACGGTCAAATTTATGAACCGCAAATTATGGAGGAAATACAAGAAATTAGTTTTTAGCATAGGGTGGATGGGTATTTTATGCTTGCTCAGTTATATTCTATTTTTGAATCTCTTTCTAGAAAGTATTAATCTAGAGCCTTTACCGGTATCTATTATTCAAGTTGCAGATCTCGATTGTCCTGCGGATTATTCAGTTCTGGAAACTAATCCGATCGCCGATTGGTATGGAAAAGAGGCTTATCCCTGGAGCGATCGCTTACCTTGGGGATGCGTGTATAATATTAAGGACTTTCCGGGAGAAAACAGCGATCGCCAGTTTGAGCAAGCCAAAGCAACAGCCATGGAACACGGGGGAGGAGTCATCTATTTTCCCACCGGAACCTATGAATTTTCCGAGGATCTGGTTTTAGACAATAGAATTATTCTGCGGGGAGAGCGTCCGAAGATAACCAACGCAAAATTCGATGACTTTCAACCCCGCTCCCGTTTGGTTTTCCCCGAGTATAAACCCCAGTTATCGGGAGAAGGAACTGCCAACGACACGGCATTTAAGACGATTCGTACGGCTCATCCTGAAACAGACAGTAATCTAGGGTTAGTCTATTTAGATATTAATCGCGCAGGAGTGCAGATTGTACCAGATTTGAACTCAGCAAAGAACCGAAATATCATCCTATTTGGGATTCGTAGTAATAATGTTGCCTATCCTGACAGTCGAGTACCCGATCGCTCTTTTCAAGATGCTTGGATGCGGTTTGCAAGTCGCTTTAGTGCCAATTTTAAAATTAATGGCTATGAACATATTTTAGTCGCCAATAATCGCATCAACGATCGGATTACCGATACTTATGAGCAACCGGGATATAAAGTGAAAGGACTGAAGAAAAAACAGATTATTACTTATGCTCAAGGTAGTCGTGTCCCTTTCGATTATAGCGCCCATCATGGGATTGCCGTGAATCGCTCTGGCCAGTTCGGTTTAGCAGAAACTCCCAGGACTCAACCTGGATTATTTCGTCACGGAATTACCATTCGAGATAATTGGATTTATCATACGATGCGCTCTGGGATTCAAGCTTCTGGTCAAGGATTGGTGATTAAAGACAATAAAATTTACGATAAACAGCGAAAGCAAGTGTGGACTCACCCGACAGGATTAGGTCAACCCAGAAATGCTAATACGTTTGAAAATAGAGGGATTGATTGGTCAGGACATCAGGTTACTATTGAGGGAAATGAGTATGAGGTGTATCGCCATCAAATTATGGATAATCGGTATTGGAGTGTGGATGGAGAAGGGATTTTAATTCAAGAGTGCTGTGGAGGAACGTCGGTTAAGGGAGCAGTGATTCGGGGAAATCAAGGTAATGCGTATATTGGCATTTATAAAATTCCTGAGATTGAAAATGTGACAATCGCGGATAATCTCCTCTTACCTGCTCCAATTGGGAAATCGAATATTTACGTCAGTGCCGATACCAATCGAGGAGCAAGTGGGATGAATAATGTCAGAATTGAAAATAATCAAGTCCATGGCAATATTGTAGTTAAGGCTTCTCAAGGAGGACGAGGAAATGCGATTATCAATAATCAGGGAACGGGTGAGAGTGTATTAGAGTTTTCTTGTCTAATTTCCGTGACCGGCAATCGTGGGTTTGAGGAAAAAGAGTGCCAATAAGCGAACATTTTTTTGCTCCTCCTGCTAAAATACAATGATAATCATTCTAATTTAAGTCCATGATCATTCCAGGAAAGAGAGTAAGTCAATTGGGGATCGCGGTTTTCACTGCCCTATCTCTCGTCAGTTGTGTTTCTAACTCCAGCACTGAACCCATTACAGGGCAAAATACAGCCGTTGTCGAAGAGCAAGACGGCTTGGAGGTAGTGACCACATTTTTGCCGATTACCCAATTTACGAAGGCAGTGGCGGGCGATCGCGCAGAAGTCATACAATTACTACCAACCAACATCGGCCCCCATGACTTCCAAGCCAAACCTGGTGATGTTCAGGCGATCGCCCAAGCGGATATATTGATTAAAAATGGGTTAGAACTAGAATTTTTCCTAGATGACCTCATTAACAATGCCGAGAATACCGATTTAATCATCGTTGATTCAAGTTCCGGTATTGAACCATTAAAGTTTGCAGAACAAGACCATGATGACCACGACCATGGTGATGAAGACGATCATGACCACGACCATGGTGACGAAGACGATCGCGACCACGATCATGACCACGACCACGACCACGACCACGATCGCGAGCATGGTCACCATGATCATGGAGAATTCGATCCTCATATTTGGCTCGATCCCAAACGAGCAATTGAGCAAGTCGAAAATATTCGTGATGCTTTAATTGCTGCCGATCCAGAAGGAACAGAAGTTTATACCCAAAATGCTGCTGCTTTTATCGAGGAACTGAAAAGCTTAGATGCTCAGATTACCGAACAACTGAAACCTTACGCCGGACAAACCTTTATCACCTTCCATGATTTTGCCAATTATTTTGCTCAGAGTTATGGTCTCAGAGCTGAATTCTTGGTAGACATTCCGGAAGAAAATCCCTCTCCTGAAGATGTGCGCCGCTTGATCGAAATTGTGCAAGCAGAACAAATTCAAGCCTTACTCCAAGAGCAGCAAGGAAACACTAAAGCCTTTGAAACTCTAGCTCAAGATCTCAAAATTGAAGTTAGTACATTTGATCCAATCGAAACAGGAGGTTCAACCAGTACTGAACCCACGATGTATTTGACGATTATGGAACAAAATGCAACTAATCTAGCTGACGCTTTAAATGAATAAGTTAACTATTCTGAATCCTGAAACCATTTCTTTCTAAGGTTTCCCCTAATCGATCATTAAGAGGCAAGGGGCACTCAGCCCCTTGTTAAGCGCAAGTGAGAGCAGGGAATTGAGTGTTGTAGGAGTGATATTCCATCATGAAATCTCTTCAGTTACCATGGGTTTAGCGTATCAAATTATATGTAAAAAGAATTAAGTCATTTCTCCATGTTGCCCAGGATAGGATATGGGTGCAAATTTAAAAATAAGCCAAAGGATTGGAAAAATCAGGAAGCGATCGCAGATCATAGAACGAGAACCATACAAGGATATATACACGAATGCTCAAGCAACTGGATCTCGATCGCTCTCTTGACAAGCACCGCTACAAAATAGAAATAGAAGATCTGATGCAACAGTTGCGATCGCTTCAACACGCCTGTTGGGAAAAAAAATTACCCATGATCGTCGTGCTTGAAGGATGGGCAGCCGCTGGTAAAGGCGCTCTAGTCAAAAAAGTGATTGGGTATATGGACCCCAGGGGATTTGCACTGCATCCCATTTGGCCGCCAAACACCGAAGAAAAAAATTATCCTGTCCTCTGGAGATTTTGGCAGAAAATCCCCCACTACGGCAGCATTGGGCTGTTTTACCATAGCTGGTATACCCATGTTCTCGAAGACCGGCTATTTAATCGTGTTCGAGAAGCTCAAGTTCCCGCTCTGATGCGCCATCTTAACGCTTTTGAGCGGCAAATGAGCGATGATGGTTGTGCGATCGCCAAATTTTGGATTCATCTGAGTAAAAAAGAACTCAAGCAACGGCTCAAAGCCTATGCCAAAGACACCCTCAATGCCTGGCGAGTGAGGGATGAAGATTGGCAACAGGTCAAACGGTATGACGACTATCGGATGCTGGCAGAAGAAATGATTATTCAAACCAGCACTGGGTTTGCCCCCTGGACATTAGTCGAAGGCAACTGTCAACGCTGGGCCCAAGTCAAAGTATTACAAACCGTAGCCGCTACCCTGCGAGAAGCCTTAGATCGCAGTCAAAGTCAACTCATTCCCCCTTCTCTTCCTCCCCAAGAGCATTTAGAACCCACAGAACCGGATTTCCTGGCGCGGGTCGATCTGAGTGCTTCCTTCTCTAAGAAAGAGTATCAGAAACGGCTAAAAAAAGCCCAGATGAGATTGCAAGAATTACAACTGAAGATTTTTAAGGCTAAATTGCCCGTATTAGCCTTATTTGAAGGATGGGATGCGGCTGGAAAAGGCGGAGCCATTAAGCGCTTAACCGATAATTTAGATCCTCGCAGTTATGAAGTCAAAGCCTTTTCTGCACCGACGGCGGAGGAAAAAATGCATCATTATCTGTGGCGATTTTGGCGAGATTTACCCACCGCTGGCAAAATTGGTATTTTTGACCGAACCTGGTATGGCCGGGTTTTAGTTGAACGCATTGAAGGCTTTGCTACCGATACTCAATGGCGGAGAGCCTATCGTGAGATTAACGAATTTGAAGCCATGTTGACCGATGCAGGGTATGTTTTGGTTAAGTTTTGGCTTCATGTAAGTCCAGAAGAGCAGTTAAAGCGCTTTGAGTTTCGCCAGGATGACCCCTTTAAGCAGTATAAGTTAACTGATGAAGATTGGCGAAACCGCGAAAAATGGGGACTATACGAGGTTGCAGTGAATCAGGCCATTGGCCGTACCCATACACCCAATGCTCCTTGGACAGTAGTCGCTGGCAACGATAAGCTTTATGCACGAGTGAAGGTATTGGAGTCTGTCATTGAGGCGATCGAACTGGGTTTAAGAAACCCATGATATCCCTCTTCTGTCACGTTGTGAAAAAGGAGTTTCAAATCCTGATTCCTTGATTATCCCTTTCCCTGCTGTATCGGACAACAAAACCCCCCACCCGAAGGTGAGGGGTTTTTATCAGTTAATGATCGGTCCAGAAGGATTTAACCGAACTTACCCGCAGTGGAGGCAATTAAGAAGGCTGCATAGGTGAGGACGTAGCCAACAGTGAAGTGAGCTAGACCAACTACACGAGCTTGAACGATAGACAGAGCAACGGGCTTATCTTTCCAACGAACCAAGTTCGCTAGAGGAGTACGCTCGTGGGCCCAAACAATCGTTTCAATCAACTCTTGCCAGTAACCACGCCAGCTAATCAGGAACATGAATCCAGTTGCCCAGACCAGGTGTCCGAAGAGGAACATCCAAGCCCAAACAGCCAGGTTATTCATGCCGTAGGGATTATATCCATTGATCAACTGAGAGGAGTTTAACCACAGGTAATCGCGGAACCAACCCATGAGGTGGGTAGAGGACTCATTGAACTGAGCCAGATTTCCTTGCCAAATAGCCAGATGCTTCCAGTGCCAGTAGAAGGTTAACCAGCCTAGGGTATTGAGCATCCAGAACATGGCGAGGTAGAAGGCATCCCAAGCAGAGATGTCGCAAGTACCACCACGACCGGGGCCATCACAGGGGAAGCTGTAACCGAAATCTTTCTTATCGGGCATCAGCTTGGAACCCCGTGCATCCAACGCACCTTTCACAAGGATTAAGGTGGTGGTGTGCAGACCAAGGGCGATCGCATGGTGAACCAAGAAATCACCAGGGCCAATGGGTAAGAACAGAGAGTTAGAGTTGTTATTAATCGCATCTAACCATCCGGGTAGCCAGAAGTTAGCGTGATTGGGGAATGCGGTATAAGCAATGCTGTCAGGATTGGACAGTAAAACATCCATTCCATACATTAACTTACCGGAAGAAGCTTGAACGAACTGAGCAAACACAGGTTCAATCAAGATTTGCTTCTCAGGAGTGCCAAAGGCAACCACAACATCATTGTGAACATACAGTCCCAGGGTATGGAAACCGAGGAACAAGGAAACCCAGCTCAGGTGAGAAATAAGAGCTTCTTTATGCTCAAGCATCCGAGCCAATACGTTGTTCTTGTTGGCTTCTGGATCGTAGTCCCGAACTAAGAAGATTGCACCGTGAGCAAAAGCCCCTACCATCAGGAATCCAGCAATGTACTGGTGATGGGTGTATAGAGCTGCCATGGTGGTGTAGTCCTTAGCCATGAAAGCATAAGGAGGCATGGCATACATATGTTGGGCGACTAGAGAAGTCACAACACCTAGACAAGCCAAGTGCCATCCCAACTGGAAGTGTAACGATTCGTTGTAGGTATCGTACATTCCTTTATGACCGTCACCGATCATGCCTCCAAAGGGGGTTCCTTTGGGAGGATTATGGGCTTCCATGATTTCCTTCATGCTGTGGCCAATACCCCAGTTCGTGCGGTACATATGTCCAGCAACGATGAAGAGAACTGCGATCGCCAAATGGTGATGAGCCATATCGGTGAGCCACAGAGACTCAGTTTGGGGATGGAAACCACCTAAGAAGGTTAGAATTGCGGTTCCTGCACCTTCAGATGTGCCAAACACATGACCAGCCGTATCTGCATTTTCCGCATATACGCCCCAGTTCCCTGTGAAGAAGGGAACCAAACCAGCCGGGTGAGGCAAAGTGCTAAGGAAGTTATCCCAGCCCACGTGCTGACCGCGAGATTCGGGGATTGCGACGTGAACTAAGTGACCGGTCCAAGCCAGAGAGCTAACACCGAATAAACCAGCCAAGTGGTGATTCAGACGGGATTCAGCGTTCTTGAACCAAGACAAGCTAGGACGGAAACTGGGCTGGAGGTGTAACCAGCCAGCGAACAGCATCAACGAAGCTAGAACCAAAAGGAAGATCGCTCCTTGATACAGATCGCCATTCGTCCGCATTCCAATGGTGTACCACCAGTGGTAGACACCAGAATAAGCAATGTTTACAGGGTTAGCAGCACCAGCTTGAGTGTAAGCATCGATCGCTGCTTGTCCAAATTGTGGGTCCCAAATCGCGTGAGCAATGGGACGGACATTGAGAGGATCTTTGATCCACTGTTCAAAGTTACCTTGCCAAGCTACGTGGAACAGGTTGCCAGAAGTCCACAGGAAGATGATTGCCAGATGACCGAAATGGGAGGCGAAAATCTTTTGGTAAAGATTTTCTTCCGTCATTCCATCATGGGTTTCAAAATCGTGGGCGGTAGCTATCCCGTACCAGATCCGACGAGTTGTGGGATCTTGTGCGAGGTCTTGGCTAAACTTGGGGAATTTCGTTGCCATGTTTAAGTCCTTCTCGACCTCATCCTACTGCAATAATGCGAGCCAGGAAGAATGCCCAAGTAGTGACAATTCCTCCCAAGAGGTAGTGGGCTACCCCTACAGCGCGACCTTGAATGATACTCAAGGCGCGAGGCTGAATCGCGGGTGCGACTTTGAGCTTATTATGGGCCCAAACAATTGATTCAATCAACTCTTGCCAGTATCCACGACCACTAAAGAGGAACATGAGACTAAAGGCAAAGATGAAGTGACCAGCTAGGAACATAATGCCATAGGCGGACAAAGCAGACCCGTAGGACGTAATTACTTGAGACGCTTGCGCCCATAAGAAATCACGCAACCAGCCATTGATGGTAATTGCACTTTGGGCAAAATTACCATTAGTGATGTGGGAAACGGTTCCATCAGAGGATACACTTCCCCAAACATCCGATTGCATCTTCCAGCTAAAGTGGAAAATTACAATGGACAGGGAGTTGTACATCCAGAACAGACCCAGGAAGACATGATCCCATCCTGAGACTTGACAAGTACCGCCCCGACCCGGACCATCACAGGGGAAGCGGAAGCCCAGATTGCCTTTGTCAGGAACTAGACGAGAGCTACGGGCATAGAGAACACCTTTGAGCAGGATGAGTACCGTAACGTGGATGGTAAAGGCGTGGATGTGGTGAACCATGAAGTCGGCTGTTCCCAGCGCGATCGGCATCATAGCTACTTTTCCACCAACAGCTACGACATCACCACCAAAGGCAGGACTTACACTAGCCAACGCATTGGGGGCTGTGTTGCCAGGAGCTAGATTATGTAGATTCTGTACCCACTGAGCAAAGATAGGCTGAAGTTGAATTGCCGTATCCGAGAACATATCTTGGGTACGACCTAACGCACGCATGGTGTCGTTATGAACATACAAGCCAAAGCTGTGGAAGCCTAGCCATATGCAAACCCAATTGAGGTGAGAGATAATTGCATCCCGATGACGAATCACCCGGTCTAACAAGTTATCAACATTTTTCGCAGGGTCGTAGTCACGAACCATAAAGATAGCTGCGTGAGCGCCCGCGCCGACAATCAGGAATCCCCCAATCCAAACATGGTGAGTAAACAGGGAGAGTTGAGTCGGATAGTCTGTAGCGATGTATGGATACGGAGGCATCGCATACATATGATGAGCCACAATGATACTCAATGATCCCAACAACGCTAGGTTGAGTGCCAGTTGAGCGTGCCAAGAGGTTGTGAAGATTTCATACAATCCCTTGTGGCCTTCTCCAGTGAAGGGGCCTTTGTGAGCTTCTAGGATTTCCTTCATGCTGTGACCAATACCCCAGTTGGTGCGGTACATATGGCCAGCAATGATAAAGAGGACGGCGATCGCCAGATGGTGATGGGCTGTATCAGACAACCACAATCCACCAGTGACCGGATTGAGTCCACCTTTGAAGGTTAAAAAGTCACTGAAAGCACCCCAATTCAGGGTAAAGAAAGGCTGGATTCCACCGAGACCTCCCCACTCTACACTGGGGTATAGTTCCGTCATCAAGCTGGGATTGAGAATAAACTCATGGGGCAAGGGAATATCCTTGAGAGCTACTCCAGAATCCAACAACTTGTTGATCGGTAAGGAAACGTGGATTTGGTGACCGGCCCAACCGAGGGAACCACAACCGAGCAGTACAGATAGATGATGGTTCATCATCGACTCCACATTCTGGAACCATTCCAGTTTGGGAGCTGCTTTGTGATAGTGGAACCAACCGGCAAATAACATTAAGCCAGCCATCACCAACCCACCAATCGCGGTGCAGTAGAGTTGGTAAGAGTTGGTGAAGCCGGAGGCTCTCCAGAGTTGGAATAACCCAGAGGTAATTTGGATTCCGTGGAATCCACCACCAACATCACCGTTAAGAATATCTTGGCCGACAATGGGCCAAACCACTTGGGCACTCGGTTTAATTCCGAGAGGATCGCTCAACCAAGCTTCATAGTTTGAGAATTTAGCACCGTGGAAATAAGCGCCACTTAGCCAGACAAATACAACAGCTAAATGACCGAAATGGGCACTAAAGATTTTTCTAGATACGTCTTCTAGATCGCTGGTATGACTATCGAAATCGTGAGCATCGGCGTGAAGATTCCAAATCCAGGTTGTGGTTTTGGGTCCTCTAGCTAGGGTTCTGTCAAAATGACCCGGCTTGCCCCATTTTTCAAATGAAGTGGGGACTGGGTCTTTATCGACGACCACCCTCGCCTTTGCTTTTTGCTCCTTTGGGGTAGTTGTCATTGAGACTCTCCTCTCTTTAGACAAGTAGCGTCATTACAGAACGCTAGGCACTACTTAATAGGGTTAGTTCTGTGAGGGACTTTAACGTGGTTTTGGGATCTATTCGGCGATCTCTTGATGTTCAAGATTAGATTTCTTGATGTTCAAGAGCGGTTTTTTTTGAAGATGTGGGGCTATGTAAAGCTTTGTTACTGAATTTGAGGAATTTTAATTTCCTTACTCAGGACATTGCCCTTTTATAGCCTTTTCTCTTTGATCCCGATACTCCGAAGGTTTCACTAGGATCAAGCGATCCAGAAGGTCACCGGTTTTAAGTAGTGTACTGACTGTGAATTATAGGACTTGTCTTCCCTTTGAGGAAGCTACTTAACAATAATTCAAATTTGCCTTCATCAAGTGTGGGGTTAAATCTTCAGATAGCTTTTTGTTCAAAAAACAGAACAAAAGTCAATAATCTATCAATAATATTTACAAAACTCAATGGAATGAAGGAGACCCAGTTTAGAGACTTCCAGGTTGGTGATAAAATAGCGCTGTACTTTAACGTGCAAGGGATTAAGGATGTCGGTGTTGCATCAGAAAATCGGGAAACGCATGATTTCAAGCCTCTTAGGACTCATGTTAGTGCTGGGTCTATCCCTGGGAGTGGTCAGTTGTGGGGATCAAGGAAGCCTCAATCTCCCCAATCCCACCTCCGGGATCTCCAATCCTCTTAAGCGGGAAGTTCCCTCCAAAATCGCTGAAGTCTCGCCCCCAGAAGCCATCCAAAAACTACGGCCAATTCTCGAAAGCTACCAACCCCAAGTCACAATCCTCAATCCTCAACCTGAGCAAACACTCCAAGACACCACCTTTACCCTAAAACTCGAAGTTCAAGACTTACCCATACATAAAGACCCGAATCTAGCTCTAGGACCTCACCTGGAAGTGACCCTAGACAACGAACCCTACACAACCCTTTATGACCTATCCCAACCCCTTAGGTTTAGCAACCTCAATCCGGGAACCCATACCATTAGAGTATTCGCCACCACTCCCTGGGGAGAGAGCTTCAAAAATGAAAGTGCTTACGCCCAAACCACGTTTCACGTCTTTACGCAAACTGAAGACCAAATCCCTAATCCTGACCTTCCCCTGCTCACCTACAGCAATCCCATCGGTACGTATGGTGCCGAACCCATTCTGTTAGATTTCTATCTCACCAATGCGCCTCTGCATGTTGTCGCGCAAGAAAATTCAGAGGACAATATTCTAGACTGGCGGATTCGGGCATCGGTAAATGGAGAAGAGTTTATCCTCGATCGCTGGGAACCTTTGTATCTGAAAGGATTTGACCGAGGCAAAAACTGGGTCAAACTGGAAATTCTAGATGAACTGGGTAACCCGATTAACAATGTTTTCAATACCACTGCTCGGTTGGTAACCTACGATCCTGAAGCCACGGATACCCTGTCTCAACTGATTCGAGGTGAAATTAGTGCTGAAGTGGCCCAAGGTATTGTCGATCCAGACTATATCACTCCTGCTGTACCAGAGACGGAAGTTTTAGAACCGCAGGAAGAACCAGTAGCGGCGGAGGAAGAAGTTCCGGAAACTCCAGAGGTAGAGGAAGAGGTTTTGGAAACTCCAGCGGTAGAGGAACCTGTAGAAGAAGAGGTTGCTGAAACTGTGGATGTGGAAGAAGAGAGTCTAGAAACTCTAGAGTCAGAACCGATGGAAACGGTAGAACCAGAAGAAATCATACTGGAATCTTCAGGAGTGGAAGAGGAAGCGGAACCAGTTGTTAGTGAAACTCCAGTATGGCGTAAGCAACTAAATCTGAATCAGTGGCGAGATCGCCTAAAATCCAAATGGAACCAACTTGATGTTAAGTCTATTAATCCCTTTGGTAATAAAGCTGTAGAGCCAGAAGAGACTTTGGAAATCACCCCTGAATCTCCGGTTGTAGAAGAGGTGATTGAATCCCCTTCTGAACCCGAAACTATAGAAGAAGAAATTGAAACGCCAGAACCCGAAGTTATAGAAGAGGAAATCGAGACTCCAGAAGCGTTAGAAGAAGAAGCTCAAGAGGCGATCGAATTTCCCGATTTAGTCGATTCTGCGCCTTTGGAAGAATCGATAGCTCCTATAGAATCTCCTCCCCTGGAAACCTTGACTAACCCTTCAGAAATGGAAGCATCCGAGTCGGAAGAAATGCTCTCTACTCCAAGGATAGAATCAATGGAGCGCGTTAACTAGAACTGCTCTATTCCCTAGTACCAATCGCTATATCCGATCGCTCTTGGGTAAAATGATGGGGCCAAATGCGATCGCAGAACAATAGAGTGCCACCAGACACACAAAGGGGAACCGTTAAAATATTGATAAACGGAACACTCACCAATCCAAAACACACTAAGCCAAACGTGGCACTGGCGGGAAACGTGCGCCAAACTAAGGTTAACTTTTGCCGAAAGGGAAGCTTGCGGCGCTCTAGAGGGGAATCAAAAAAATCTAGGCAAACGAGGGTTGTCGCTAGGGTTAAACTGCCGATGCTAAAGAGCAGCGTTCCGATCGCCGGAATAAAGTTAAATAGCAATAAGGGAATACCAGCGATCGCCATCAACAGTAGTTTTTTTAACTCAAACAGGATGGCTCGCCAAATATCCTGGGCGATCGCCAACGGATGAGTATTGATCTGCGGCAGTTGTCCCAGGCGTATTTTCTCAATTTGTTCCGATAATTGACCATACCAGGGAGACCCTAAAATTGCCCCAAACTGAACCAACAAAAAGCCCGTAACCAGGAATAACACCAACAGTACCAAAGCATTCAACAGCCAATGCAAGACAACTGTGAACCCGGTCAAAAATCCTAACCATATCGGTAAACTAGCGATCCAGTCATTCCATTGAAGCGTCCACTGCTGTGTCAGAGTATTCACCAGTTCCAAACCTGGGAAAACTAAACCCACATAGAGCGCAATACCAATCAAGATATTGATTAAAATCGGCACAATCACATAACCGCGTAATTTAGGTGTACTCACCAATAAGGCCAAAGCCCGAAACGGGTAAGTTGCTCCAGCAATCAATCCCATGGGAAGATTAAACATAGCGATCGCACCTTATCGTAAATCCAGAGAGAGCATCACATGGCTATCCGTCATACATTCTCCACAGATCATCTACAATTATCCTACCTTCAATGGCATTGCTCAGGCACAGAACCCGTTTTGTTATTGCATGGTTTAGCCGATCATGCCCTCGTTTGGTCAAGTTTCGCTTCCTCCCTAAGGCCAAACTTCCATTGCATTGCCCCCGACTTGCGCGGCCATGGAGAAAGTGATAAACCCAAAACTGGATATACCTTCGATCGCCTCATTACTGATTTAGAAGCATTAATGGATCATCTGGGATGGAAAAGTGCCCATATTATTGGTCACTCCTTTTCCGCAAAATTTTTACCCCTCTGGGCAAGTCAGAATTCCCAACGTTTCCGGACTATGACCTTAGTCGATCCCTTTTTTATCGATAAAATCCCCAAATTTTTTGAGGTCACTTTTCCCTTACTCTATCGCGTCTTGCCCTTCTTGCAAGGGATGGGCCCCTTTAGCAGCTATGAGGTTGCCGAAACCAAAGCCAAAACCCTCAAGCAATATCGGGGATGGAGCGATTTACAGCAACAAGTTTTTCAAAACAGTATCGAATCTAAACCGGATGGAACTTGGGGAAGCAAATTCACTGTTGATGCTCGCAATGAAATCTTTAAAGAAGTGATGCAAGTTGCTGGACTGACTCAACTCCTAGACCTGCCCACTTTATTAATTACTCCAGAAAAAGGCCTCAATCGCACAAACTGGCAATTAAAACCGTACCGCACTTATCTTCAGAATTTAACAATTGAAACAGTCCCCAGTAACCATTGGGCCTTTTTAGTTGAGCCGGAACCCTTTAATCAAATTTTAGGTGATTTTTTGCAAAGTCATTCCTCTTCTATTACTCAGGGAATAGGCAAGAGGCAATGACTATTCCCTCTTGCCTATTCCCCAGTCCAAAACGCTATAAACTACTAGAATCAAGACTGTGAGCCTCATCGTCAGTCTCGGGCAAATGCAATCCACATTCTTGTTTAAGACCTTGGAATCGCGTATCGCGTTCATGCCCATCTTCCAAACTGAGCGGACGAGAAGAATGCCAATCTCCAACAGTCATATACCCCTCATCAAACAACGGATGATAGGGTAAATCATGGGCAACTAAATATTGGTAAACATCCCGTGAATTCCAATTCAGAATGGGTAAAACCTTATAAATATTGCCTTGACGATTAATAAACTGTAAACTCTTACGGTGATCGGTTTGGTCGCGGCGCAAACCCGCTAACCAAGCCGTGACGTTAAGTTCTTTTAACGCTCGTTGCATGGGTTCAACTTTACGCAGTTGATCGTATTGATTTAATGCTTCTACTGTACCTTGTTCCCAGAGTTTTCCATAAATAGCTTCCATATGGGCCGGACTCATGGAAGATTGGTAAATTTTTAGGTTGAGGTTAAGTTTGTGGGTTAAATCATGGGCAAAGCGATAGGTTTCTGGAGGTAAATAGCCCGTATCTACCCAAATAACTGGGATATTGGGCACAACAGAAGTGACCAAATGGAGCATCACAGCCGATTGAATGCCGAAACTGGTACTCATGGCTAGACCTTCGCCAAAGGTTCTAGCAGCCCATTGTACAATATCCCTAGCTTCTATATCGGAGAACTGTTCGTGTAGGGTTTGAGTATCGAGGTTGGGTAGCGCGGTGATGGTTGAATTCATTAATGATTCAGGTTCCTAAGCGGTAGTAGACTGGATTATTCATATCAGGTTATCAAAGGATGGAGATGAAGGGGGAGAATTTAAACCTTAAGTCAGGAATTTCCCATTGGTATAGCGCTGCCCACTGGTGGAGCAATTCGTGGATTAGAGTCAAGAGCGGCAATTGCTGTGGAAACCTTAACTTTTTCGTATTTTTGCCGGAAGAAGTGGCGGTGCAGGAGCAGGAGAGGGCTCATAGGGCTCAATCGAGCGCAATAACGATCCGTATCACCTCAAAGATCGCGAACGTCAAGACAAAGAAGGCTAACAAGAAAGAGGAGATCGCGCTACAGTGACTGTTGAGGAGAAAAAACAGACTATTCAACAGTGAGGAGAACGTTGGGTGTAACTGGAGATCGAGCGACATGCTTTGAATTCCCCTTAAACAGCCATCTCATTCTGTTTTAGAAAGCTTAATAGCGGTCTCAAATTCCCGTCGTGACCTTTTAGACATTTTAGGTTTCTGTTTTAGAAAATCCACCACTGTTGTAACTTCAAAAAAACTGGGTTGCTGACATGAGGCTCTCTTGATATGTGAACTTCAAGCCAGTATTCCCCATCAATTAATAAAGTATAAAAATCCATGTCAGGGTCTGGAATCCAGTGCAAAAAAAATATTTTATAACCTTTATCGAATTAGTGAGGTACATTAGAAGAGAGGAGTAACAAACTGGTAAATGAAAGCATAGTTTTTATTGTGCCTCATCTATTTGAGAAACGCTATATCTCCTAAATTTGGGAAATGAGATTTAAGGATCGTTCTGAGCAAAGCATATTCTGGGTCATAAAGGATTGCATCTCTAGATTTTTCTAATTGTTCAGAAATTGGGAATAAAACCACGCTCGAATACCACTTACAAATAACGTTTACGCTTGGTTTGGGCTTGAAATTTGTTTGAGTCCCGCTAAGGGTTTAGTGCTTTCTGGATCGCCCTCTTCATCTGGAAGAGGATGGATGGGGTTGTCTGCCACTTGTGGGGTGCTGAGAGTGTTGTCGCTTGGTAGGAGTTTCAGGAAGGGAAGGGGTAGAAGGGAGGAGAGGTTAGTGAGGGTAACCAACAGGGCGAGGTTGTCGAAGGTGTTGGGAGTAATGCCAAAGCTATGCATGAGGAGAGCGCCCAATTCTTGGGAGACGACATGGGAGAGGTTGGCAATGGACATGAGGAGAGCGAACAGGGTGGCTTCGATACCGGGGGGGCAAAGTTTGGCACAGAGAACGAGAACGGGCATAAAGGCGATTTCGCCGATGACGGTGAGGATGACACTATCTCCGAGGCTAAACCAGCGATCGCCAATCCCTAAGAGCCGATTCGTATGAGTAACCAAGAGAACAGGAGTGAAGCCAAAAACGACAGCTATCAGCGTACTCCAGCCAAAGATTTGCCGAAAGGGAACGGCTTTGAGGAAGCGTTGAAAAATCCAAATACCAATTAATCCAGCAATACTGGTAAATAGGCGCACACGACCCAGAAATTCCGGTGGAAAGCCTAATTCGTTGGTAGCGAAGAAGAAAAAGGCAGAGTCTGAGGAAGGAGTCGCTTGCCAGAGGAAGAGGAAGAGAGTGGGTTTCCAGATGGAGGGGAGAAAGATGGCTTCTTTAAGCTGGGATACCTGGTGTTTGATGGTCTTCCATGCTGGAGTAGAGTCAGTTATAGGGGATTCTACAACCAGCCCTGCTCCCATGGCTACGATTAAGGGAAACATCGCTGTAATGCCAAAGACTTGTTGGGGCGTGAGAATTTCCAATAACCATCCACTTAAATAGGCTGTAATTAGTCCTCCGATCGCTGAAGTTGCCCAACAGAGAGATTGTAGCGATCCGACTTGGCTGGTGGATTCGGTTCTGGCTCGTTCAACTACGAGGGAGTCAGCAATCACGTCACTGATGGCAACAGAGAGGGAGCTAAGGGCGATCGCCCCCGTTGCCATAACTGCACTATCGACAACCGTCCCCAACAGTCCCCAAGCCAAACTTCCCAGCAAACCCGACAAAATCAGATAGGGACGGCGACGGTAGCCCAAAATCGGTAAACCATCAGAAATAAAGCCCCACAAAGGCTTAACAATCCAAGGCAGTGTCGCCACCCCAGTTAGGGCAGCAACTTGCGCAGGAGATAAACCCAAATCATCTTTGAGAAAAAAGCTAATTGCTAATTGCGCCAGCCTTAAAATCCCTTGGACAAAATACACCAGCAAAATCGCCAGTAATTCCGGTGTGGGTTCATTACCCAACAGCAGTTTTTTAATCAGTTTCTGGAAGCCAGGGGAAGAAAAGCCAATCATGTTACAAATCTTTATATTTCTTAGTAACTATGATAGCGCTTTGATGAGCGGGGGAGTGGGGGAATGGGGGAAACGCGGAAACATGACCCATTGCTGCCTATTCTCTATTCCCTATTCCCCATTCCCTCTCTAGTCTCTCGATTTCCGCGCTCCGATCGCGGCTGCACCATAATTAATCCGACAGCCTACATTAAAAATACTTGCGCCACATTCTAAAGGCACCACCTGGTCGTTGAGAATCGCGCTACAACTGACATACTGATCGCCATTGGTATCCTTAACCATACATTCAATTGGGGTTGCACCGGCCTGTCTTGACCAGAGCCTCATACCCAAAGCCGCCACTTCATGTTGCCAAAAGAAAACCGTTAGAGCGATCGTCACTAGAACCGCCCCCAGCAGTCCAACTTTCAGTTGCCAACTGGCCAATATATTACCGACCTTGGTTTGCAGAGGTTCCAGAAAGCTGGTCTCCTCTTTTTGTTCAGTCACCGTTTCCACGGGTTTAGATAATTCTGAATTTCCTTGAGTTTCAGACATGGTATGGCTCCTGTAGTTTTCAGCTCAAGCGAGTCTTTGTCGATAATTATAGGAGATTTGCACAAAAGCTGGTTTCTGTGAACTCCGGCTGGTCTCAGAGCAGTGGATCGGAGATAAACGATGCAAAACTTAACATAATCTCAGAGAGACTGCGATCGAACATTGTCCCCAGACTCTGATAGACTGATACACTGAAACCGGCTAAATATAAGCATTTCACTGAATTACCTCTAGGGAGAAAAACTGTGATTGAAACCACATTGGGATTAGAAATTATAGAAGTGGTCGAACAAGCGGCGATCGCCTCTGCTCGTTGGATGGGGAAAGGGGAAAAAAACACCGCTGACCAAGTCGCTGTAGAAGCGATGCGCGAACGCATGAACCAAATCCACATGCGCGGACGTATCGTCATCGGAGAAGGAGAACGGGATGACGCTCCCATGCTCTACATCGGTGAAGAAGTCGGCATTTGCGCCCGTGAAGATGCCAAAGACTTCTGCAACCCCGACGAATTAGTCGAAATTGACATCGCCGTTGACCCCTGCGAAGGAACCAACCTCGTCGCTTACGGTCAACCCGGTTCCATGGCTGTGCTTGCCATTTCTGAAAAAGGCGGACTCTTCGCTGCTCCCGACTTCTACATGAAAAAACTGGCAGCTCCTCCAGCGGCCAAAAACCATGTAGATATCCGCAAATCAGCGACCGAAAACCTAAAACTCATCTCCGAGTGTCTCGATCGCTCCGTAGAAGAATTAGTCGTTGTCGTCATGGATCGGCCTCGTCACAAAAACCTGATCAACGAAATTCGTAGCGCTGGCGCAAGAGTTCGCCTCATTGCCGATGGAGACGTATCCGCCGCCATTTCTTGTGCCTTTTCCGGAACCAATATCCATGCCCTCATGGGAATTGGAGCCGCTCCCGAAGGAGTCATTTCCGCTGCTGCCATGCGCTGCTTAGGGGGTCACTTCCAAGGTCAACTCATCTACGATCCAGAAATCGTCAAAACCGGCTTAATTGGCGAAAGCAAAGAAAGCAATCTCGAACGTCTACGCAGCATGGGCATCGAAGACCCAGACCGGGTATACAATGCAGAAGAACTTGCCTGTGGAGAAACCGTCTTGTTTGCCGCGTCCGGCATTACCCCTGGAACCCTCATGGAAGGCGTTCGCTATTTCCACGGTGGAGCCAGAACCCATAGCTTGGTCATTTCCAGTCAGTCCAAAACTGCCCGGTTTGTAGACACTGTTCATATGGCTGACGCACCCAAAAATATCCAATTAAAATAGGATAACTTTTCAATTACAGTCGTTTCTGCTGTAAAAGATCCCCCCATTTTAAGGAGATGGGGGGATGGGGAGATAGGGGGTTAATTACTAGGATTAAACGTTGAGTTGTTTGATCTGAATTAGGAATACCCTAGCACTCTCTACTCATATGGTCTTCAGTTTAATTGGAGCCATCTTTTCTTTATAATCTGCCCAAAATCTTAGCAAGTTGTCTTAACAAACATTAACCCATGAATGTTGCAGTTATCGGTTTAAGCCATAAAACAGCTTCCGTTGAAGTTCGAGAAAAACTCAGTATTCCTGAACCCCAACTCGAACAAGCCATCACCACCCTCAAGCTCTATCCTCATATCGAAGAAGTTGCCATTCTAAGCACCTGTAACCGCTTAGAAATCTATGTGGTGATTCGTGACAATCAACAAGGCGTTTGGGAAGTGACCCAATTTCTTTCCGAACATAGCCAACTGCCCCTCTCCCAATTGCGTCCTCACCTGTTTATTCTCCTCCATGAAGATGCAATTATGCATTTAATGCGCGTGGCAGCCGGATTAGACAGCTTGGTACTCGGTGAAGGGCAAATTTTATCGCAAGTTAAACAAGGTCATAAACTCGGCCAACAGTATAAAGGTGTGGGTCGGATTCTCAACCGCTTAATGAAACAAGCGATTACTGCGGGGAAACGGGTACGCACGGAAACCAACATCGGCACAGGTGCAGTTTCTATTAGTTCAGCCGCGGTTGAACTTGCCCAAATGAAATTAGAAACCCTAGAAGAATGCAAGATTGCCATTATTGGTGCGGGTAAAATGTCCCGTTTGTTGGTACAACACTTGCTCTCCAAAGGCGGTACTCAAATTAGTATTGTCAATCGCTCCATGCAGCGTGCTGAAGAATTAGCCAATAAATTTAGTGAGGCTTCTTTAGCGCTTCATCCCATGGGAGAAATGATGGAGGTGGTTCAGGCATCCGATTTGGTTTTTACCAGTACTGGAGCAACCCAACCCTTATTAAATCGTGCCAATTTAGAACCCATTGTTAATCCAGAACGCCCCTTAACTTTAATTGATATTTCGGTTCCTCGGAATGTAGATGCTGATGTGAGAGAGTTACCCTCAGTCAAACCCTATAATGTGGATGACTTGAAGGCAGTGGTTGCCCAAAATCAGGAAAGTCGCCGTCAAATGGCGATGGAAGCTGAAAGCTTATTAGAAGAAGAAGTAGAAGCGTTTGAGGTATGGTGGCGCAGTCTGGAAACTGTACCGACGATTAACTGTTTACGTCATAAAGTGGAGACGATTCGCGAGCAAGAGCTAGAAAAAGCCCTTTCTCGTTTGGGGTCTGAGTTTGCGGAGAAACATCAAGAAGTGATTGAAGCACTCACCCGTGGAATTGTGAATAAAATTCTACACGATCCTATGGTACAACTGCGGGCCCAACAGGATATTGAAGCTCGCAAGCAAGCCATGGAAACTCTGAAGACGTTGTTTAATTTGGAGATCGAGGCGGCTTCTAGTAATCAATATAGCTAGGGGGAATGACTGATTATCGCTCTTCCTTGTGCTATCCGGTGGATTTCGATCGCCCTAAATCCCCCTTATCCCATAGGAGATGGGGGGATGAGGGGAATAATTTGCGGATTTATTTGGGATTGGAAGAAGGCGTGTAGTCGGCGATCGCAAAAATAAAGATTCCATGGATCGCCAACAGTCCCAACCAGCCTAAGCTAAACCAAGTCAGCCAGAGGAGGGTATCCGGCTTAATTTGATGAACAAACCAGAGTCCGGAGTTCGTTGCGGCATATATCGCTACATGGAGCGCAAAGTTCATCCGGTCATCTAAGCGGCGATAGTCTGGATCGTTGTTACGGTCGGGTTTTCGAGGCCAACGTGGAGGCATAGGTGATAGGGCGCTTCGTGCTAAGGAATGGGGAATAGGGAATGGGTATTGTACTCAGGGTTTGAGTCTGTAACCATGCACCTCATAGGAGCGTTTAACGCTCTACCCTCAATGTAGAATAAATCGAATCCTGAATCAATCGGCTCCCTTCGACACTTCGGCTACGCTGCGGCGCTTCGCTCAGGGAGCATCAGCCCCTTTCTCCCCATCCATTTCCCCGTGTCTCCGTGTCTCCGTGTCCCCGCGTCCCCGATTCCCCCATCCCCCTATGGTTCAACTGATTAATATTGGATTTGGTAATATCATTCATGCGAATCGAGTCATTGCGATCGTCACTCCAGAGTCAGCACCGATTAAACGGGCGATCGCCGAATGTCGCGATCGCGGACAATTAATTGATGCCACCTATGGTAGACGCACTCGCGCTGTGATAATTATGGATTCAGGCCATGTTGTTCTATCTGCCATTCAACCAGAAACCGTTTCCCACCGGCTGATGTCTCAAAAGGGTAACCGGGAATCTTAAGGGAGCAGAGGATAACGTTTAGAATATATTGGGAATGATACAAACGGTTGGGACAGGAAAATTAGTGGTTATTACGGGCCCGAGTGGAGTAGGTAAAGGGACTTTAGTGCGATCGCTGCTCAAGCGTCATCCGGATATTTATTTGTCAGTCTCAATGACCACTCGTTCTCCTCGCCCTGGAGAAGTGAACGGTAAAGATTATTTTTTTGTCACTCCAGAAAAGTTTCAAGATTTAATCGCTGCGGAGCAACTGTTGGAATGGGCCCAATTTGCTGGTAATTATTATGGCACGCCTCGCCAACAGGTCGAGGAAAAAATCAAGCAAGGAATACTGGTATTATTAGAGATTGAGTTAGAAGGCGCTCGGCAGATTTGCGCCTCCTTTCCCGAAGCTCTGAGACTCTTTATTTTGCCCCCATCGATGTCCGAGTTAGAGCGCAGATTACGCGATCGTCAAAGCGAATCTCCAGAGGCAATTACCCGCCGTCTCAACCGTGCCATCATCGAAATTGCTGCCGCAGACGAGTTTGATGTGCAAATTGTTAATGATGACTTCGATCGAGCCTTAGCGGAAGTTGAGTTGGTCTTATTTCCTGGTTTACCCGAGTTGAGCCTACAATCTTAAGCGATCAATCCTTAGCATAAGAATTAGCCTTTCTCCCATTAAATATTTCATCTTTTGATTGGGTAACCTTAGCATACGAGGTTACCGTGCTAATCTAATCTTGAAAAATCATCAGACTTCCCGTATAACACGCCACCCAAACTTGATGGGTTTCGGGGTCATAGGTTACGCCAATGGGAGCCGCTTCTGTGGAAACCGTTTGCAGGACTTTCATATCCTGAGTACGAATCTTACTCAGGGTATCGGAATTGTAATTGACTACATATAAAAATTGTCCATCATCAGATAAGACCATGCTGCGGGGGGCACTCCCAGTGGAAACTTTACTAACAATTTCTCCAGTTTTGAGGTCTAGTTTCCCGACTTCGTTATCCAGATTAAAACTGACATACAAATAGGATTCTAAGGGGTCTAAATTTAAGTGACGAGGAGTGACTCCAACCTGGTTAAACCATTGCACAGAATAGTCATTGAGGTTGACTTTGGCAATATCATCCGATCCCATAATGGCAACATAGGCAAATTGAGATTGGGCATCCACTTCAATTCCCCGTGGATAGGCATCGAGGGGGATGCGCTTAATCTCTTGATTCTGTTGGGTGTCGATGATACTTAAGTCCCAGCTACACCAGTTGGAAACCAGAACCAGGCGGTTATTGGGGGTGGTGGCTACATATTTGGGTACAGATCCCACCCAGATGACGTTTTCAATTTGCAGGGTTTCGGTGTTGATACGATAGAGGGTGGAGGGGTCAAAGTTGGCATCGGGATGACAGACATCATCCCCAGGACGATTAAATCCGGGGCCGTACATTTGATAGTTGGATACCCAGGCATATTGACCGTTATGAGAAAAGGCGGCTTCTACGGGCGATCCTTGGAAGAGTCCGCTATATTCGGTATGACCAAAGGCTTCTAAGTCGATGCGATCGCTGATTGTTCCGACTAAATTATACTCCCGGTCATAGACGGTGACTGTATGGGAATACATCATATTTTGGGCGAAGAATAGACCATTTCCTGAATGTACGATTGATTTGGGAGAGAGGTTCCCACTAATCACGTGGTTGAGCGTCATGGGGCTGGAATCGGCCCAGATGGTCTGTTGAACGGTGTCGAGTTGCTGTTGATAGTCTGCTTTGAGGCTAGGAATCTGAGTAAACTGGGGATGATTGGGGGGTAGGGTGTCGAGGGTGGAGATCGCCTGTTGCCAATAGGATTTTACTTCACGCCATTGAGCCTTAGTTCGTGCGCTGGACGTTAAAGAAGTGGCTTGATTAACCGCATTTTCCACATCTTGCCAGCGATCGGGTGTGGCTTGGGGTTCTGGTGTGGGTTCGGATGCAGCAATTTCCCACTCATACAAAGATTGCGCCACTTCTGCGTCTTGGATCAAGATTTCCGTGGCAAATAGATAAGTACCGAGGATAGACGCAGGTAAAGAAAGACCTAAACAGAAGGATTTGAAGCGCCACAGTCGTCTGTATCGTCTGCGTACCTTGCGAGGAACCCTGTCAGCAGGCTTGAGTTTTGGGCTAACACCAGGATGTTTAGCTAAAGTTTGGGTTGAAGATTTGCCCACTCTAGAGGGAGCGTAGGTTAGTAATACCATGAAAGTAGGAACTGTACTGAGTCATTGCTAGTTGTTTTTGAGGGCAGCGATCGTGGATACTCAAAATTAGTATGACCCCACCTGTGTTTCCTAGGATTGTACCGACTTTTGTTCCTTAAGTCTTCTCTTGGTTTCTATGGCATGATTCCAAACTTATTCCATTGCTTACGTTCTTTAATCCAATTGAAACCCCTCTGGGGGCTAGTCAATCCTCCGGGTTGTGAAGGTTTAAGTCATTATCAGCAATGGCAACAGCGGTTTATGAAAGTGCGCTTGCAGTTGGCGTTGTGGATTGCATTAGGGTTCATCTTTAGTGTGATTACCCTCAATGGGATGCGGTTTTGGCGACTGGAGGAACCCTTATGGGATTATCAGCTAGGGACTCAAGTGGCGATCGCCCTAAGCCTGTTGACCAGTCTGCATCTGCTTCCCTCAGCGTCCACCAATCGCCATCTGAGTGTCTTATTTCTACTATTTTCCTGGTCTCTTACCCTACTCCCCCTCGTCTCCAATACCGTAAATCCAGCCTCTGAAATCGACTTTTCCGGGTTAATTATTACCTTTTTTACCCAAGCAACCTTGATTTCGGTACGTTGGCGGCTCCATTTATTCGCTCAAGGGGTAACGGTAGGATTTTATGCTCTGTTCTACTCCATGGAGCATGAGGCTTCTTTTTTCTCCGTGTTAGATGCCTCCTTACAAGTCCCTATGGTCTTAATCCTGTTTTGGGTGTGCTTGATTTGCGATTTTTCCGTGTATCTCTATGAACGGCTGCAACAGTCCGAATTTAAGGGTCGTCGCAAACTGGAAATGGCTTATCAAGATTTGGAGAAAGCCGAGCGCCAATATCGCAGTATTTTTGAGAACGCGATCGAAGGGATTTTTCAATCGTCTCCAGAGGGACAGTATTTAAGTGTTAATCCGAGTTTAGCCCATATTTATGGTTATGAGTCTCCAGAGGAGTTGACCGATCTGACGGATATTAGCCAAATGTATGTCGATCCCCATCGCTATCAAGAGTTCATGAGACTCGTCCGCGAGCAAGGTCAAGCGATCGGCTTTGAATCTCAGATTTATCGGCGCGATCGCCAGATCATTTGGATTTGTGAAAATGCCAGAGTCATTACTAATAATCGAGGGGAAATCATTGCCTATGAAGGCACAGTAGAAGACATTACGCGGCGCAAAAACATGGAAGAAGACATGAGAAAAAATTGGGAACGAGAAAAAGAGTTAAATCAGTTAAAATCTCGGTTTATTGCCATGGCTTCCCATGAATTTCGCACGCCATTAACCCGAATTTTGGCTTCGGCTGAAGCCTTGGAGCATTACCAAGACCAGTGGGATTCGTCTAAACGACTTAAATATTTGCAACGAATTCAAATGACCGTTAATCACTTGAATTTTTTGTTGAATAATATTTTAATCATGGGGAGATCAGAATCTGACAAAAATCCGATTAATTCTCATAAAGTTGACATATATCAGTTGTGTCAAAATTTGATAGAAGAAACAAGCAGTTGTTTAAGCCCAAAACACTATTTGACATTTTTGACTGACGGAACCCCTGAACCGTTGGAAGTCTATCTGGATGAAAGCTTATTAAGACAGATTTTAGAAAACTTACTTTCTAATGCCATTAAATATTCTCCCCATGGAGGTGAAATCACGTTGAGGATAGAGTATAATACCGACAAAGTTTGTTTTCAAATTCAAGATAGTGGTATTGGCATACCGGAAGAAGACCGTGCATATTTATTTCAATCCTTTCATCGCGGTCACAATGTAGGCAACTTACCCGGTACCGGGTTAGGCTTGGCCATTGTCAAAAAAGCGGTGGATTTACAGCAGGGTCAGATTACGGTAGAAAGTTCACCAGAGAAAGGAAGTCTGTTTTCAGTAACCCTGCCATTATATCATTAAGGATAGTTTCGTGATGAAAAAAATACTGGTTATTGAAGATGATCCAGATGTTCGGGATATTATATTGGATGTGTTAGAAGCAGAACGCTATTGGGCCATTGGTGCAGAACATGGACGTGAGGGAGTTGACTTAGCGATCGCCCATCTTCCAGACTTAATTATTTGTGATGTTATGATGCCAGAATTGGATGGTTATGGCGTTTTAAAAGAACTCCAAAGTCAACCGAAAACGGCAACAATTCCCTTTGTTTTTTTGACGGCGAAATCCACTAAATCTGATCAACGCCAAGGGATGGAGTTAGGAGCAGATGATTATATTACTAAACCGTTTATGCGCACTGAGTTGTTAAGTGCCATTACAACTCGGTTAAAAAAACAAGAGGTTCAAACCGAAAAAGCCGAAATCAAGCTAGATGAACTGCGCCATAGTATTTCACTCTCTTTACCTCATGAACTCCGCACTCCTTTAAACGGAATTTTGGTTTCTTCAGAGTTCTTACAGCACGATTTTGAGAATTTAGATTATCAAGAAATTTTAGAGCTTTTGGAAAACATTAATGTTTCGGCAAAACGGCTCCATCGATTAATTATAAATTTTTTGCTTTATACTGATTTGCAGTTGATAAAAACGAATCCAAAACGGTTATTATCTTTGAGAAGTAAATCAATAGAATATGTAAGTCTTATCATTAAGGAATTAAGTGTAGGGATTTCTAAAAAACAACAAAAATCCCGTATAGATGATTTGAGATTAAACGTAAAAGATGCTCATCTGCGGATAGATCGGGACGGTTTTATTAAACTCTTGGAGGAAGTGCTGGATAATGCTTTTAAGTTTTCAGAACCGGGCACTGAAATTACAGTTTTTGGTGAAATAGAGGGGGAATTTTATCATTTAGCGATTAGCGATCGCGGACGAGGAATGAGTGCAGAACAGATCGCTAATTTCGGTGCTTACCAGCAATTCGATCGGAAAATCTATGAACAACAAGGTTCAGGATTAGGCTTATCGATTGTTAAGGAATTGGTGAATTTATATGACGGAAAATTTATGATTGATAGTTCTCTCAATGAAGGAACAACAATCCATGTTCTTTTACCCACCCTACCGCAAGCAGAGGAATCTTGATAGACTGAGATTCTATAGTGATTCTAAGTTAGGTGGGTATTAATGAGTCTATTTGAAGATCGAGACTTGATGCATCTTCCCTCTGTGTTTATTGGTGGCGAATACAATTGGCAAGCTCAGATTCATGCCGCACAAGTGGAAAGTCAGAAATTGCGCCGCTTACGCCAGCAGTGGAGTTCGGAACGTCCTAGTCATTTCAATCATCCGAAGGGGAGTCCGACTAAAAATTAAAAATTTTGGGTAATGGTAATCTCCGTGTCTCTGCTCCCTTCCACTTCGCTCAGGGAGCGCCCCATTCCTCTATTTCCATTACTTAACAATTACGGGGGTTCCCAAGGCTGTCCAATTAAAGAGCCATTGGGCATGATCGACGGCAACATTCACACAACCATGACTGATGGGTATACCAAATTGATTATGCCAGTACGCGCCATGGATGGCATAGTGACCAGAATAGTACATGGTATAGGGAACATCGGGTAAATCGTAACCATCTCCTCGCATTGGTGCTACTTCATGTTTGGATTGGATGGCAAAGCTGCCCCTAGGCGTTTCATGGTAGGCTTTACCGGTGGAGATAATGACGCTCTAGATGGGAATGAAGCCTTCTATTACCTAAAATAATAACTTAACCGTCCTAACCCACTCCTTAACTGCTATATATTCCTATTTTGCCTGAAGAACTATCGATCAACCCTGCGTAATTGCGCTAGGAGTCGGTGACTGTTTTCGGAGATTGCTTGCCAATTTTGTGCTTTAACTAAGGATAAGGGAAAGAGTTGGGTGGATAACCCAACGCCGATCGCCCCGGCTTTAATTAAACCTAGGGCATTGTTTGGAGTAACACCTCCTGTGGGAATGAGGGGAATATGACCTAAAGGGCCTTGTAAACTTTTAAGATAGTGGCTACCACCAAGAGCTTGAATGGGAAAGACTTTGACACTACTGGCTCCTGCTTGCCAAGCGCTAACAATTTCGGTGGGGGTGAGAGCGCCGGGAATGATGGGAATATTGACTTCGATCGCTTGTTCAATGAGTGGGGGATGGGTATGGGGTGAAAATAAAAACTCTGCACCGCAGGCGATCGCGTCTTGCATCTGATTGCTAGTGAGTACGGTTCCTGCGCCGATGGTACAGTGGGGTAACTGTTGACGCAGTAAGGCGATCAGATCGGCGGGGCGATCGCTATTCCAGGTAATTTCAATTAAACCCATTCCTCCCTGCGCGACTGCATGGGCAAGTTGCATCCCCAATTTCAGATCGGGAGAACGGATGACGGCGATCGCCCGATAATGATGCAGTAAGTCTAACCACCGTTGCTTGTACATAGGGAATAGAGAACAGGGGACAGGGAATAAGGACAAAAAAAGAAACAAGGCCATTTTAAGAGCCTTGTAATTGAGTCATGGATTGGAAAATTTTAAGTTGAGTCGTTGTTGCTTTAGTTGTTAGCAGTACTCCAAGGGCTACAGAGGTGGAGAATTATGCCACAACCACCTACTTTTAACAGTTCTAAGATCCAATATCCCATTTGCATGGGCATCATTTCTGAGGGAACCAAGCGTACGGTTTCAAAGAAGGTTAAATTGAGTCCCATGGCGCTCATTTGAGGAGTTAAGCCATAGGTGTCTACTAAAGCGATCGCCAATAAAATAACGGATAAGATAAGGGCAGTATGGCGTTTTGCCTCTGAGAGTTGATGTTGATTTTCTAAAACGAGTAAGCCGGTTAAAGTTAAAGCGGCACAGAGAGTTTCTACACGGTTGAAAATCCAAAAAATAGAATAACCAGCCGAGGCAAATCCCGGTTGAGTCATCATTCCAGCCGTATATAAACCTGGCATAATTACCAGATCAATGATGAGGGTTGCACTCAACCAAAATCCTAGAGCGCCTAGGAGGATTTGTTGCCAATTGAGGTTTTTCCCATTCGTTCCAGATAGAGTTCCCATTTCGTTTCTCTCGTACACTCTCTACTTTTTTGTTGTACCGAACTTTTGCCCCAACTGCGTAAGAGTGCAATATTTATTTATATCTATGGGATTCGGGTGAACGATTTTTCTAGGATTCACTTCAGTTAATATTGAGAAGTGTAAAGAAAGTCAGCCAAAGGCCATGAATCACCCAAGTGGGGGAAGTCAAAATCTAGGGACGTGAATTGAATAGGATTAAGGGATTTCAGGATCGAGCTATGAACGCACAATCCAAGCTGAAAATAG
The DNA here is from genome assembly GCF_982964205.1 of Roseofilum sp. NCBI lineage: Bacteria > Bacillati > Cyanobacteriota > Cyanophyceae > Desertifilales > Desertifilaceae > Roseofilum > Roseofilum sp. Next base: position 71,607 of record NZ_CEZBFX010000008.1, read on the forward strand.
AAGCGATCGCCGCTAGTCTGTTGCTCTTATTGTCCGTAATCTCACTGGAAAGTCAGTCGGTGCAAGCTCAACCCATTTCTGCTTGTACGGCTATTTTAGGGGAAGAAGACCAGGAAAATGATCTAGGGATCTACGATGGTGTTGGCACAGAATTTTACACGAGATATTATGGTAGTCCTGGCGATCGCGTCTCGATTCTACAAGGCGATCGAGATGGGTTGGCGATCGCTAACGATAAATATGGAAACAATTGGGTAAAAGTAGAATTGCTTCAAAGTCGGGCTAGGGGATGGGTACGGCGAGATGATTTGAGTGAATTTGAATGTTATAATCAAGGCAAGAGTGGGAGTCCTACAGGTGTAGTGGTGAACGCGAAAACCCTACTGTATCGACTGGTAATTTCATGGAGTATCAGGTGATGGATCGACAAGCACTGGTAGTATTTGATATTGATGGGGTTTTGCGAGATGTGGGTCAATCCTATCGTCGGGCGATCGCCGATACAGTGGAGAAATTTACGGATAACCAGTCTCGTCCCACTTTAGCAGATATGGATGAGCTGAAAAATGAGGGAATTTGGAACAATGATTGGGAAGCGTCTCAAGAGTTAGTGTATCGCTATTGGGTGAGTCAAGGTCACACGAGGGAGAGCGTGGCACTTAACTATGAGGAACTGGTGGAATTTTTCCAATCTCGCTATCAAGGCAGCGATCGCCAGAATTTCAATGGATATATTACCCATGAACCCCTCTTGGTTACGGCGGATTATCTGTATGACTTGAATAACCACGGGATTCTATGGGGCTTTTTTAGTGGAGCAACGCGGGCAGAAGCCAAATATGCTCTAGAGTATCGGTTAAAGCTGTCGAATTTAGCGTTAGTGGCGATGGAAGATGCTCCAGGAAAACCCGATCCAACCGGATTATTTCAGGTGATTGAACAGTTAGATTCCGATCCAACACTACCGGTGTTTTATGTGGGGGATACGGTGGCGGATATGAAGACGGTAGAGCGAGCAAGAGCAGAGCAACCCGATCGGTTATGGGTGGCGATCGGCGTTTTACCGCCCCATGTGCAAGAAACCCCAGAACAGAGCCAAGCCTATGCCCAACGATTGGAAAGTGCTGGAGCGCAAAGGGTATTTAAAAATGTAGAAGATTTAGCCGTTGATGAAATTAAAGCATTGATTTAAATCTGGAATTTAAAAGGGTCTCTCAACTCTACATTAGACCTCTTCCATCAGTCGGTAGAAAATGAAGTGTAAGAGTATCCTATATTCTTACCCCCATTCCCTATTCCCTGACTTCTCCAAGAAGTCTATTATTTGGGCTGATCTACAATAAAAAATGATCGCTTAAGCCATAACGCCATAACGCTTCAGATCTATGACTTCTACATTACCCTCCACCTCCACCGATCGCCATACAGCCCTACCTTCTATTCCTCCTCTGGAAAATGGCGATCGCCTCACTCGTCCTGAGTTTGAGCGTCGCTATTTTAATATGACCGAAGTAAAAAAAGCAGAATTAATCGGAGGAGTAGTATACATAGCTTCCCCCCATCCTCCGGTATGCACTGTTACTAGATCGGAGAGACCAAATAGAGTAAAAATGGGGACGAGCCATCGAGAAAGTGTAGTATAGAGGGGGAGAGGGAAGGAGCGATCGCCAACCCAATCCGAGAGCAAACAGCATCCATAAACTCGCTTCAATGCGGTTACCACGATCATAAATACCCTCTAACACTCGAATTTGAGCCTCAGTACTAAGATAATGGAGTTTAAGTACCAATCCAGATCTCAGTATAGCCAAGCCACTTAAAGCCAAAGTGAGGCCAATTTTAGCCCAACGGGAGCAACCTAACCGAGGATTAGATAACTTCATAATGAGTGCATCCAATTAAATGACTCAAAAGTTGTCTGTCTTGTGACAACAAGTGCGGTAAAATGTTACCAATTTTAACAATGAGTTGACAAAATGAGATGTGACAGTAAATATTCATTCATCAAGGAGATTTTATCCAATTGGCGATACGGCTGAATCAATGGATCAATAAAGCATCTGAAAAACTTCCCTTAAGGATAGTTTTAATTGTGCCATTCTTGGTACAGATATTTGTAGTGGTAGGATTAATTGGATATTGGTCGTATCGTAATGGTCAACAAGCCATTGAAGAATTAGCGATCCAGTTACGACAAGAAACCACCAGCCGCATCACCGATCATCTGAATACTTATTTAGCCAATCCCCATTTAATCAATCGAATTAATCTTTACGACTTAGAAATGGGGAAATTAGACCTCAATAATCTGACTTTATTAGAACGTCATTTTTGGCAACAAATACAACTTTTTCCTAATATAACTTATGTCTATTTAGCTACACCAGCAGGACTTTTAAGTGGTTCAGAAAATATCATGGATGGTCAAGTGAGAATTGCCCATTGGACTATAGATGATCCGGAAAAAGTCTATGAAATTTGGGATGTGAATCAGGCAGGATATCGGACAGAAATATACGATCAATATCCCAACTATGATATGTTTAGTAAGGTTTGGTATATAGGTGGAAAAAATATAGATAAACCGAGTTGGGGAAAAATTTTCGTTTGGACAAATCGTCCCAATATCTCTTTACCCGCCTTAAGCCACTATTATAATGAAGATGGAAATCTAGAAGCTATTTTAGGAGTTGATATATCTTTGCTAGAGATCAGCACCTTTTTACAAACTTTAGAAATTGGTAAGACCGGTCAAACATTTATAATTGAGCGGAATGGATTATTAGTTGGTTCCTCAACGGATGCATCACCCTTAATTCAGGGAGAAAAAAAATCGGAACGGTTGCCAGCAAGAGATATGGATAATCCATTAATTCAAGCAACTGCAAAATTTTTAGAAACTGAGTTTCCGGATTTTAAAGATATATCAGGGAGCCAACAGCTAAAATTCAAACTAGGAGACGAATGGCAGTTAATTCAAGTCACTTCATATCGCGACGAATATGGATTAGATTGGTTAATTGTCGTGATTATTCCAGAATCTGATTTCATGGCTAAAATTCATGAAAATAATCGCACGACTATTTTACTCTGCTTCATAGCTTTAGGTGTGGCAACCCTATTGGGAATTATGACTTCCCGATGGATTATTCAAGATATCTTAAGTTTGAATGAAGCGGCAAAAAAAATATCTCTTGGGGACTGGGAGCAGCACTTGAATATTCATCGTTCCCATGAGTTGACAGAATTATCTCGATCCTTTACGTTCATGTCCGAAAAACTTAAATCATCTTTTGAAGCTTTGCAAAAACAAAAAGATGATTTAGATCAAACCAATGTGCGGCTTCAGCAACTCGATCGAATGAAAGATAGCTTTTTAGCCAATACATCTCATGAACTGAGAACCCCGTTAAATGGAATTATTGGGATTGCCGAATCTTTGATGGATGGAGTGGCGGGAGAACTCTCTCCCATCACTCGTTCTAACTTATTTACCATTATTGCTAGTGCTCGTCGATTGTCAAACTTAGTCAATGATATTTTAGACTTTTCTAAGTTACAACATCAGACAATTACGTTGCAACTCAAACCTGTTGATTTGCATTCAATTGTTGAAATTGTTTTGACTTTATCGAAACCATTAGTCGCGCAGAAAGACGTGAAATTGATCAATAATATCCCTAAAGATTATCCTCCCGCAGAAGCGGATGAAAATCGTCTACAACAAATTTTTTATAACTTGGTTGGTAATGCCATTAAATTTACTGAGTCGGGAATTGTAGAAGTTAGTGCAGAAGCGCTCAAATCTTCTAGTCATAACTCTCAAATTGCGGTTTCAGTGTCTGATAGTGGGATTGGAATTCCTAAAGATAAATTGGAAAAGATTTTTGAATCTTTTGAGCAAGCAGATGGTTCAACAGAGCGAGAATATGGAGGGACAGGCTTAGGGTTGGCAATTACTAAACAATTGGTAGAATTACATCAGGGTGAAATTTGTGTTAGTTCTCAGGTTGATAAAGGCTCAAGATTTACTTTTACACTACCGATTTCTTCTGGGAAAGTAGATAAAATTTTATCAACCTTGACGATCCCAAATAGTGAACTAAAATTAGACGATAAATGTACATCTCTTGAAGATATACATCGGGTAGAGATAGAAGAAAAATCACGAATTTTGATTGTGGATGATGAACCGGTAAATCGTCAAGTTTTAGTCAATCATTTATCTTTGAATAACTATGCTATCTGCCAAGCAAGTACCGGTCAAGAAGCCTTAGAATTAATCGATAATGGATTAAAACCTGATTTGATTTTGCTAGATGTCATGATGCCCAAAATGACGGGATATGAAGTTACGAGACGATTACGGGAAAAGTTTAAGATCACAGAGTTGCCCATTTTATTATTGACGGCAAAAAACCAAATTCAAGATATTGTTACGGGCTTAAAGGTAGGGGCAAATGATTACCTCACTAAACCCATTGCTAAGGATGAATTATTAGCCCGTTTGCGGACTCAGCTCAATTTGAAGCGTTTGAAGGCGGAAAACTTGTATTTAAGTGCAGAATTGGATATTATTCGCCGGATGCAAGAGATGGTATTACCTTCTACATCTGAGTTGCGGGCGATCGCCACTTTAGATATTGCTGGATGTATGCAACCGGCGGAAGACGTGGGTGGAGACTACTATGATGTCTTAGTGGAGGGCGATCGCCTGAAAATTGGGATTGGTGATGTTACTGGCCATGGACTCGAAAGTAGTATCATCATGATTATGGCTCAAACGGCTGTCCGTACTCTGCAAGAAAGTAAACAAACCGATCCCGTAGAATTCCTATCGATTCTCAATCGTACCCTCTATCACAATATTGAGCGCATGAATTCCGATAAAAGTATGACACTCGCACTTCTAGACTATACCAATGGAATCATCCAACTCAGTGGACAACATGAAGAGACGATTGTTGTTCGACACAATGGAGAAGTTGAACGCATTGATACGATTGATTTAGGATTGCCCCTAGGTTTAGAAGCCAACATCAGTGAATTTATTTCCTCTTCTCAAATCGCACTTAACCCTGGAGATGTAGTTGTTTTGTATACAGATGGGATTCCCGAAGCAGAAAATAAAGATAGAGTCTTCTATGGTATTGAGAAACTCTGTGAAGTAGTTCAAGCTCATCATCACCAATCGGCTGAAGAAATTCGCCAGGCAATTATTGTTGATGTTGAGGATCATATTGGCCAGCATACAGTATTTGATGATATGGCTCTAGTAATTCTGAAACAAAAGGAGCCTCAACTTCCTACTTAATTATTCTTTGAGCAAATTAATCTGACTATCTTCTGGTGACTTAAACCGAATAATCCGTTGAGGTAAGAGAGGTGGAATTCCTGCCCGATCAAAAGCCTCTTTAATCATATCCCGGACAACCCCTTGAATTTCGTCATGGATGCCTCTGGGGTTACTGATTGGCTTGAGTTTTGTCATGGTGCGAATCATCATATGAGAGGTCGTAAATTCTTCAATTCCATTAAAGTCAATGGGTTCTAAAACTTCGGGGTGATTCGCTTGTAACTCTTCACTGACTTGCCCTAAAATTCCATAGATTTTCTTGACATTTGCTTCATAGGAAATTGGGATATCGACTACGGCATAGATATAATCTCTAGAATAGTTTACAACCTCTTCAATATTTCCATTACGAATGATATAAACTTGACCGTTGGGATGGCGAATGCGAGTCGTTCTGAGTTCAATGGCTTCTACAACTCCTGAAGCATCTCCTGTCTCCACAAAGTCTCCGACCAAATAATAGTTTTCAAACAAAATAAAGAAGCCACTGACCATATCGTTAATCAAGTTTTGTGCCCCTAAACCTACGGCTAAACCCAATAAACCCGCTGCGGCTAAAATGGGGGTGGGGTCAATTTCAAAAACATCTAAAATCAAAATACCAGCGCCAAAATATATCAAGTATTTGGATAAACTTTGCATCAGTGGCGTAATCGTCATCCGTCGCTGCTTCTGCGTGTCTGATAAGCTTTGATCGGACAACATAACTTCTTCAAGGAGGAGTTGCCCCAGCTCAATAAAAACACGACTGAGGAGGATAATGACAATTAAATTAATCAGTTTTTCTCCAATATTAGTCAACCCAGTAATGGCTTGAATTAAGCCAATAATTTGGGTAACCATATTCACATAAATCACAGCTTCTAAACAGCGTTTAGCGAAGGGGACTAAATGCTTAAGATTGCCATAATATCGACTGACTAAGGTGTCTGGCTTGAAATAAGATTCAATGAGATTATCGAGACTATCAATAATTGAAGTTGCGGCTTGTAAAATAAGGATACTAGAAGCAACAATAAGATACCCAATCAATAGGGTTTTTAAGTAGCTTATGAGTGTTTCTGGTAACTTAAAAGAGTATCCACTGAGATATAGGGTAAGCAGCCAAAGAGTATTGGTGAGATGAAACTTGGTATTTGCTAAAAACGGATCGGTTTGATCGTAAACGGCGGTCAGTTTAGCAAAAACAGCAAACTCTTTTACTTTTTTACCGGCTGGGTTGAGAACCGGATCAAGATAACGGATAAGGGTTAAGGTAACGATAACGAGAACAGTGGTAATAAAGAGTCCAAACAATGTGGTTTGCCATAACTGCTTGGGTACATTTTGAAATAATCTCAAGGTGTACTTGAGTAAGTCTTTTTCTCCTCGATAAATCAAAAAGACATTGGATAAAACTATTGCAATACTAAGGAAAAACCAAGAAAATGCTAGGATTTTTTTTGAGTATTTCCGAAACCTATCAATTTGGCTTTTTTTGTCTTTCAGCCATGATAAGTGGTAGCTTTTCTTGAAGAAGAAATTTATTGCCCATTGCAGCACAATAAAGGCAACTAAAACGACTGCTAACTCACTGATGACAAAGAGAAGATTGTATAAGTTTTCCATCATCTTGTTTCTATAAGTATCGAATCACAACCTAAGTTTTTCTGGCTCAACCCTACTTTAGTAATCAGAAAAACTCTTAGTTGTTGGGATTAATCACTCTAAAGAGTGATTGCGTTTTTTAACGCAGTTCCTAAGTATAAATCAAAAACTATGCTAGATATATAAAGATTTTTATCTGAAGTTATAAAATCTTTACAGTTTGTGAATTCGATCAATAGCTATCTATAGAAGTAGGATAGCATAGGGTTGAAGATTAATACCAATCGGGTGCTGCACCAGTTTGGGGTAATTCTGTAATAGGTTTTACGTTTGATCCATCTCTATTAATTGTAAAAATTAGATCGGAACCATTGCGAGTGGAGCGGAAAGCGAGCTTGAAACCATCGGGTGACCAAGTAGGTTCGAGGTCTCGTCCTGGGTTGCGGGTTAAGTTAACGAGGTTGGTTCCGTCTGCATTCATGAGATAAATATCGGCATCACGGGTAAGGTAACCGGGTTTAAGTTGAAAAGATTCAAAACTAAAGGCAATTTTGCGACCATCAGGAGACCAAACGGGGGTGTGGTGAATGCCTTCACGATCGCTCAATTGAATGACATTAGAACCATCTGCATTCATGACATAAATCTGGAAACTCTTGCCATCAGAGCGGTTCGAGGTAAACAGGATCTGCTTGCCATCGGGAGACCAATCGGGAGATCGCTCTACTGCTGGATGATGGCTAATATTGGTTTGCCTGGTTCCATCAGGATTCATGACAAAAATATCCTGATTCCCGTTGCGATCGGAACTAAAGGCAATTTTCTCTCCATCGGGCGACCAAGTGGGGTAAAATTCCCAAGCGGGATTGACGGTTAACCGTCGCTGATCTCCACCATCGGTATTCATCACATAAATTTCCCGATTTAAGTCCCGGTTTGAGACAAAGGCTATTTTACGGCGATCCGGTGACCAAGCCGGTAAGCCATTATCCCGTAAAATATGGGTCAGGCGCTTAGGATAGGAGCCATCGTCATTCATGACATAGATGGACATATTGTTTTCCCGCAGGGACTGAAATACAATTTTCGGTCTATTCGCGACAAAGCTATGGGTGGTGGTTTGGCAAAGAATCACCAATAAAAAGGCAAATAAACTCAAGCGAATGGCGATCGCTCCTAATTTAACAAATTTAACTCTCATTGTTGCTCCCTACTCACCACCTTTTGACTCTTCTGCGATCAGCGCGTAAATGATAATCCCAATCAAGACGAAACCTAATGTGATAGACACTAAGATACTCATCATGCAACTAAAAATCCTCCTGAGCTTGAAGTGATTCTAAACTGTTGCACCCTATCTTATAGCAGTCGATAGTAGATAGTGGACAGGAGATAATGACATCCCCAAGGTTAGGAAAGGGGCGATCGCCACTTCGCCCCCAGTTTCCCTACTTATACTAACCAATTATCCGCGCGTAGCAATCTCCTAGAAATTACCGGTAATGTTGGGTAATTTCCTGTAAATTTTTCGCTCGAAATCCTTCCCCCTTAGCTGCCATTTGCCATTGTCCATCTTGTAAATAGACTTCTGCCATAATCATCCCAGTCATTCCCGCATAATTGGAACCCGAAAGATAATAGCGCGCAATCTCCTGATTATTCGACCGGTCAACCAAGCGCACAAACGCATTGTTTACTTGCGAAAAATCCTGTTTTCGGGATAAGCACTCATAAATATTGACCACAAATACCAACTTTTTAATCCCTGGCGGCAGTTGGTCTAGCGATACTAAAATCTGTTCATCATCCCCTTCTCCTTTTCCGGTCAAATTATCGCCCAAGTGGGTTACTGCTCCTGAAGAATGGCGCAAGTTTCCAAAATAGACCACATCCATAGCTTCCTTAAGCTTATTTTGCCCATCTAAGCAGATTACCGATGCATCTAAATCCAGATTGGGGACTCTTTTTAGAACTCCCAATATCCCCTTGGATTCGGCCACATCCCAACCTAATCCACAAAGCAAACTTTTCAAGCCTGGAGCAATTTTTTCTAAGGAAATTCGTTGTCCCTTTTCTAGGTTAATCCCCATAATTTCGAGCCTCAGTTATAGATACCGATCCAACAGAGCTTGCAAACCGCCTTGATACCCAGAACCTACTGCATTCATGCGCCATTGTCCATCACGGCGATAGAGTTCTGCCATAATTAATGCTGTTTCAATGGAATAATCTTCGGCTAAAGGATAGCGGAGTAATTCATTTTTAGTAGAAACATCCACTAAGCGCACATAGGCATTTTCTACCTGACCAAAATTCTGTTTGCGCTTCTCGGCCTCATGAATGGTTACTGTAAAAACAATTCGATGAACCTCTGGGGGCACTTTTTGCAAATTGATAATGATTACTTCATCATCACCTTCTCCTTCTCCGGTCAAATTATCGCCCATATGTTCAATGGACTTATGGGTATCGGGACTCACCTTATTATTATAGAAAATGAAGTGCTTATCGGAAATGAGTTTCTCATTTTCTCCCAACAGAAATGCGCAGGCATCTAAGTCAAAATCATAACCGGTATCGGTGGCTTTCACATCCCATCCTAAACCCACAAATACGGCTTGTAAGTTGGGGGCGACTTTATCTAAAGAAATTCGTTGGCCTTTTTGCAGACTGATGCTACTCATTAGTGTCTAAATTGAACGTCAAGGTGTGCAGTAAATCATTTTGATTCTATCCTAGTGTATCGAGTGCTTTAAGGGCCTGACCAGGGTGAAAGCGGATTTAATATGAAGATTTGTAACAAAATGCCGTGAGTGCGCTTACACAGATGACAGATAAACAGAAGGGTTCATGACACACTAGGAACATTTGATAAACGATAAACCCTTGATGGTGTGTAATGGATCAAAATCAGCCGGGGGAGAATGCTCCCTTGTTCGCCAAACTGCAACAGTTAATCCAGGAAACCTGTGCCCAGCCTTCTTTGAGTTTAGAACGGCAAAAAGGATTGGCTAAACTGGTGAAATGGATTCAATATTCTGGCAAATTGTGGAAAGAAGCGGTTCCTTACTATGAGGATGCTCTCCAACAAACCTGGTTTTATGTCTGTCGTAACCTCTGTGAAGCGGCAACGGGGGTAGCTTACGATGCTGAAAAAGGGACAATTATTACCTGGATTAATGTTTATTTGAAGCATCGATTGCAAGATCTTCGGATTGAAGGATTTCAGCAACAAAAAACTAGAGTGCAAGCCTATCGGACTTTTGAGGGAGAAGTATACAATCCGATCGATGATTTACCGGCTCCTTCTCCGATTCCTCGAGTGTTGGAAGAGATATATGACTGGGTTAAAACTGATGCAGGGGGAAAGTTAAGACGGATTCATATGCGCGATCGCCCCGATGTCAACTGCCAAGTGTTAATTTTACGCCGTTTACCCCCAGAAACACCTTGGAAAGACTTAGGGCAAGAATTCAAGATGGATAAAAATACCCTGAGTCGTTTTTATTCTCGTCAATGTTTGCCCCGCTTGCGGGAATTTGCTCAATCTCAAGGGTATTTTTAGCGCTTCGCGCTGGTCATGGGTAATAGGTAATATGATTGATATTATTAATGAAAATCTGTTAATTCTTCCGATTCCAGAGCGCTATCGCCAATGGGCGCATCAATTTGCTCAGGAACAACCCACACGGGAAAAAGCGATGCAAGTTTATCTGAATACATTGGCGGTTTTAGGGGTTGATGATGGTTTGCAAATGTTGGGCATAGAAACGGATCGAGAAGCGAGTGATAGCTGGAATTCAGTGATGCGATATGGTGGAGATTTTGCCGATTTAGATGTGGTAAATGTGGGAAAATTAGAATGTCGAGCAGTGCGTAAAGGTGATACCGTTTGCCCCATTCCTTTAGAGGTTTGGCACGATCGCATTGGTTATGCAATTGTGGAACTAGCAGAGGGCGATCTCCAAGCCACAATCCTTGGTTTTGTCCCCCAAGTTACGGATGAAATTCTGAATTTAGACCAGTTGCAATCCTTAGAAGCTTTACTGGATCATTTATTTGATTTACGCTCTGCGTCCGCTCGAGTTAATCCCTTAGCGTCCATGATTCGATTAGGAGAGTGGTTAACGGGAATTATTCCCCCTGGATGGCAAGCGATAGAAGAGTTCTTGAGTTCCGATTTAGCCCTGGGATTTAACTTTAGATCGGCTCAATCTCCCTTAACCCTTCGTCAAGGAAAATCCATTGATGTGGGCGATCTGAGTCTGATCTTAGTGGTAGAAATTGAAGCTGCTGTGGATGAATCGATGGATATTCGTCTGCAACTGTATCCAAGTGCAGAGCAAGCTACATTACCCCCAGGAGTAGAGTTTGTTTTACTCGGCGATCGCCAAAATCCTCTGTTAACCGCCCTATCCCGTTCCCAAGATCGAGGATTACAACTGCAATTTAGCGCAGAACCCCAAGAAATCGTTAGCATTCAGGTGAATTATGGCGATCGAACTTGGACACAAACCGTTCAGATTTAACCGTTATTTATAGCTGTTCTGGGTTAATTCCCTGCGATCGTAGCAATAGAGTTGGGACTCGATATTACCAGTGATTTTACTCACTCTGAGGATTCGCCGCTTTACCTTAATCTGATTGAGAAAGTGCGAAATCTGAAGAACGATCGCTCCCTTCAAGATTACTCAGTATCGCTTCGCGATCGACGATATAATTAGAAAATATCAAGATTCTACAAGGAGTCTAAGGAAGACTCGATTTCCTGGCGGAGACGGTAGAGGATAGCTTGGGAGTCAAGTTCTTGTAAAATTTGGTGGATGACACGGCTGGGACCTAAGTTACCCCAGGTACAGCCTTGTTGGAGATAAACGCGCGTAATTTGTCCGACTTGATACGCGCCATAACCGGCGATCGCCCCTTGGAGAATCGCTCCAGGAATCCAAGCCATTAAACTGGCAGTTTCTCCAGTGGCACCGGCAACGGTGGCGGCAGCTTTACCAATTCCCAGGAGGAGGGTTGCCACCTCTCCTAACACTAAGCCTCCAGAACTCAAGAGCATGGTTCTCCAGAGTTTTCGAGCTTCATGTCGGTTCAGGGGTAAGCCATATAAGCGACTGAGGGCACGAATCAGCGCTAAATCGGCGATCGCCCCTCCTGGAATGTCTAACAGGGCGATCGGATTAACAGCAATAGCTAAGGCTTTGGAGCGGGTATACTGCCAAATCAGAGCTTCTGCCTGTTGATGATGAACATCTAAAGTTTTTTGGGCAATTCTAGCTTCTGCTGCTTGGGTTTGCACTAACGCATTGAGAGCAAGGAGCGATCGCCCTTCACGATTGAGTACCTGCAAAATTTTTCCCCGCAATTCCTCAATTTGCGGTGCAGGATATTCCCATTCATACCGCACTTCACCGTCTAGTAATTCCACTCGCACTTGTCTAGGCATCGGTTCGGCAGCCACCCGTACCATTTCCTGAGTCGTCAGCAGTCGTGTTAACTCTTGGGGTTGCCCCAATTGTTGCAGGTTATAACTAATCGCTTCTAAGTCCGGATCGGGATATAAATCGATTTTATTAAAAACTAAAATTAACGGTTTATGGGTATGGACTAAAAACAGCAGGGCATCATATTCTGTTTGGGTAATATCTCCCGCTACCACAAACAGAATTAAATCCGCTTGTTGGGCTACTTCCCTGGCCATATCTGCCCGCACTTCTCCCCCAATTTCATCGAGTCCAGGTGTATCGATTAACTCAATTTGCACTTTACTTTGCCCCTGGGGTATCCAGCGCACCGATCGCGGCCATTGCGTCACCCCATGAATAGGGCCGGTAGGCAAAATTTTTTGACCGACTAATCCATTCAAAACCGCAGATTTCCCCCGACTAACTAACCCAAATGCAGCAATCCGAATCACATTTTGATCGAGTTTTTCCAGGTTAGCATTGAGTATTTTCAGTTCCGGTTGAACGGCCAGAGTAGCACTCTGACGCAGCAAGGGGCTATACTGGGCCAGCGATCGCCGAATACTGGCACGAGCTAGGTTAAGATGATTTTCTTGACGGTTTGATGGGCTACTCAAGGAATCTAGTGGCTCTCTTAATCATATCGTGATTTTACCATAATTATGACAGAATAGATAGAACAATTCAAAAGGAATAACTTAGTTAATCTAAACCTGATTTTTTTAGGTGATGGAGCCAGGGCAGTAATAGGCTTAAAACCCAATGATTACGCCCTAAGTAATATCGCTCGCTCTGGATGTCAAAACCTCGATCAAAACGTTGCTGAGGGAAGAGAGTTGATCGTGAAGTATGTTTCTAAAATTTCACCTCGAAAAATACCTCTACAAGTTGTTTTAATTGTGCCCTGCTTGCTCCAGTTAATTCCTATCGTTGGCCTGGTTCAATATTGGGGTTATAACACCAGTCGATCGTCTGTTGTAATGATTTTATTGGGAAACCCTTTAAGACCGATCGCATTATTAACCGTCTAAAAAAACATCTCCATGTTGAATTTGTCGAAACTTCTACGTCCGATCAATCTACCTCTATCATTTCCTCATTCACTGTGGAGCGGTTACGCCATCTGCCCCAAGGCTGGTGCAAAAACTTCCAACAAGCTGTCCTGAATGGAGATCTAGACTATACAGCGCAAAGCGCTGTAACGGAGTACAGTTTCATTGAGATAAGTCATTGCGAAGGTCACGCAAGTGGAATGAAGCAATCGCAAAATCCCCAAATCTTGGCGATTGCTTCCCTGCGGTCGCAATGACAACTCGAATCTACGATCAACAATGTACCTCATAGCAGCGCGAAGCGCTGTATGTTACAGCTCATTATTGAACTGGAAGACTACGACGAAAGTCTGGCTAAATCCTTAGAGACTCTGGCAGATACTTGTGAGTTTGAAGAATTATTTGGACTTGTCGCTCAAATCGATCAACTTTAGTACACAAGTAGGTGCGAAAACTTTTCCTCCTCTATTGCCTCGCATACCTGAGAGCGCGAGGCAAAGAAAGCACCGTATTGCTTGAGAGCTGATCATTGACTCCATTTCCGATAGGATCTAAAAGAAGAGAACACCTTAATATTGGGAGAAATACAACATAATGGATCTGGTCGCGCTCCAGAATAGCTTGGATAATCTAAGCTTTGCCGTCCTTTTGGTGACCATGTTACTCTATTGGTCCGGGATGGCCTTTCCGAGAATCCCCTATTTACCTGCCTTGGGAACCGCAGGGATGGCGATCGCCAATCTCTCTATTGCTTCCTTACTTGGCGCTCGTTGGATCGAAGCAGGATACTTTCCCCTCAGTAACCTCTACGAATCCCTATTTTTTATTGCTTGGGGACTCACCGCCACCCATCTGTTGGCTGAATATCTGAGCCGTTCCCGGTGGGTGGGTGCAGTGGCTTCACCCGTTGCCATGGGCATTACCGCCTTTGCTGCCCTCTCTTTACCGGATACGATGCAGGTGGCGGAACCCCTTGTACCAGCGCTTCAGTCCAATTGGCTGATGATGCATGTGAGTGTCATGCTTCTGAGCTATGCCTGTTTGATGGTGGGTTCCCTGTTAGCGATCGCCTTTTTAATCGTCACGCGAGGTCAAGCCGTGAGCCTTGCCGGTAGCTCCTACGGCAATGGCAACCGTCGCCAAACGCCTCTGAATCAGATGGAAACCGTCTCCGATCTACCTGCTGTTCAGTTCAGCAGCAATGGCAGCGCGATCGCCGAACGGAGTCAAGGGGTTACCACTTTAGAGCGAATCGCCCTCGAAACGACTCCCACTTGGTCGCCAGAAACCTTGAGTCTTGCCCAAGTTTTGGACAATATCAGCTACCGGATGATCGGACTGGGTTTTCCCTTACTGACTATCGGCATCATCGCTGGAGGAGTTTGGGCGAATGAAGCTTGGGGATCGTACTGGAGTTGGGACCCCAAAGAAACCTGGGCCTTGATCGCCTGGCTGGTGTTCGCTGCCTATCTCCATGCTCGCATTACCAAAGGCTGGCAAGGTCGCCGTCCTGCCATTCTTGCCGCTGCTGGTTTCTGTGTCGTCTGGGTGTGCTACATGGGCGTTAATCTATTGGGCAAAGGGTTGCATTCCTATGGCTGGTTCTTCTAAACCAGATTGGACTGATTTACATGCCAAGTTCCAGGGGACATTGCGATCGCGCCCCCAACTGCTCCCCCCCCAAGAATCCTTGTTGGTAGCCGTTTCGGGAGGTCAAGATTCTGTTTGCCTCCTGAAACTGCTCCTAGACTTGCAACCCAAGTGGAGATGGCACTTAGCTGTTGCCCACTGCGACCATCAAATGCGATCGGATTCGGCGGCCAACGCCCAGCAGGTCTCAGAGATGGCTGGGCAATGGAACCTTTCATTTTATCAAAAAACCGCAGAACAGCCCCTTCAAGGGGAAGCTGCTGCCCGTTCCTGGCGTTATCATGCCTTGATAGCACTAGCTGAAACCCATGGGTTTTCCAGGATTGTGACGGGTCATACCAAGAGCGATCGCGCCGAAACCCTGCTGCATAACCTGATTCGCGGCAGTGGACTCGATGGACTCGCAGCTCCGACTTGGCAGCGTCCCCTGACAGAAAACGTGCAACTGGTGCGTCCGATGCTGGAAATTGGGCGATCGCAAACCGCCCAATTTTGCCAACACTTCCACCTCCCCATCTGGGAAGATTCCACCAATCAAGACACCCGCTACACCCGTAACCAGATCAGATTGCACCTCATCCCTGCCCTAGAAGCCATTAATCCCCAAGTCCAAACCCATCTCGCCACCACGGCCGAACTCCTAGATGCCGATGTTGAGTATCTCGAATCCATCGCGACAACTCTTTATACCCAAGTTAGTCAACCCGACTTACCGAAACTCAACCGCCAACTGCTCGCAGACGTGCCCCTATCCTTACAACGGCGTGTCATCCGCCAATTTCTGATGCAATGGCTACCCCATGCCCCCAACTTTGCCCAAGTCGAAAAAGTTACCCATCTAATCGCCGCGCCCAACCGCTCCCAAACCGATCCCTTTCCCGGCGGGAGGATTGCCTGTGTCCATCATCCCTGGATTGAATTGAAATTGTAAATAAAAACTGTCAATAGATTAGTATCAATCAATCTTTCTGATACATAGAGAGAGGGTAGCTCAACTCAACTTAGAGAGTTGACTCTGATGCTCCCGATACACTTTTCAACTGATGGATACTTCCGCACGAAACAGCAACTTTTGCTGATAGCGATATCCTGGCATCACCACAGTAACTAAGCTTCCTAGCTCGGCTCTTCCCTGGGTGAGTTGATGCCATTGAGGATCGTAGGGAATGCGATCGCCAACTGCTCCTATTGCTTCTAACCCCCAACTTTGCACGAGATGCTCAACGGGTTTGACCAGTTTCACCAAATTACTGGGTTTGATATTGGCTTGCTGTTCCACTTTAGCCACGGCGATCGGCCAATAGCGCAACCAAGATTCTAACTGGTCTAAACTTTCTCGCTCAAAACCCTCTTTTAGCTCTTGATGTTGTTGTTTGAGTTGTAGTTGAAGGCGATCGTATTCTTGCCGCAATTCAGTTACTGGATCGGGCAATTGTCCAAGAGCAGATAACAATTCTGGCGCACCAATGTGTAACGCTGTCGCTAATTGCCGCAACGTACTCATTTTCAGATCGTCGATTTTACCTTGACGGATGCGCCGCAATTGTTTTATCGACACTCCTGAACTTTGACTCAAGGCTGTCCAAGAGTTTAAACCCACCTTTTCCATTAAAGGTTGAAGAATAGAATTCAAAGGAAATTTTTCGTCTACTTCAGTCATGTATTGCTTCGCGCGGTAATGGGTAATGCGTAATGGGGGGATAGGGAGATAGGGGGATCTTACAATTGAATGATTTTCTCCGATTGTGCATCCAGAGACCTTCAGATAGGCCTAAATTCTATAAAACTATCCCTTCTCCGCGTCCCCGCGTCCCCGTTTCTCCGTGTCATCCCCTAATTTTGTGCCATTTCGCTACGGATACGAGCCAATAATCGCCCGAGTTCTCCCACCCAAAGAATAATGGAGGTTCCACCCCAAATTACTAACCAATCCTGGAGATGGAGGGGAACCGTTCTAAAGAAACCATCGCCCCATTGAACAATGATAATTTGTCCAAACAGGATTACCGCAGAAATAATTAAAAAGCCAGGATTATCGGGTAAGTTTTTGAAGACGGAATCTTTTAAGCCAAAGCATTTAGCATTAAATAAATTCCACCAGTTGACCATGACAAAGGTGGTAAAGAAGAGGGAGAGTTCATAGGGGTCAACCATTCCATCTTGCTGAATATAGAGCAGAAAGGCGACAAAAAAGATCAGGAAGACAAAGGCCACCGATAAGAGTTGTTTAGCCATTGATGGCGTGATGATAAAGGATTTCGGGTTGCGAGGAGGATGGCGCATAACCATCGGGTTGGGGGGATCGGTGGCCAAAGCGAGAGCGGCAAAGGTATCCATAATGAGGTTGACCCATAACAGTTGGGTGACAGTTAAGGGTAAATTGATGTTGATAAAGGGGCCGAGTAGGGCAATGCCACAGGCAGCCACATTAATGGTGAGCTGAAACAGGATAAATTTTTGAATATTTTGATAGAGCGATCGCCCCCACATGACGGCATTTTCGATACTCTTAAAGGAGTGATCCAGGATAATAATATCACTGGCTTCTTTGGCTACTGAGGTACTTTCTTGACCCATTGCTAATCCCACTTGCGCTTGATTAAGGGCAGGTGCGTCGTTAGTGCCATCTCCGGTAACCGCGATGACTTCGCCATTTTCTTGTAAAAGTTTTACCAATCGTTGTTTGTCGGCAGGACGGGCACGAGAGAGGACTTTTAAGTCCCGAACAGCCCTTCGCGCTTCCTCGTCGTCAAGTTGGGCAAAGTCTTGACCCGTTAAAAAGCATTCTGGGCCATCCTCATCAGTGACTAAGCCAATTTGACGAGCGATATATTTGGAGGTGTTGGGATTATCACCAGTGACAATTTTAACGCCCACATGGGCCCGTTGACAGGTTTTAATCGCTCTGGGTACATCGGGGCGAATGGGGTCAGCAATAGCCACAAAGCCTAACCAAATCATGGGTTGGCTCATGAGCCGTTCAATCTCAATTTCTGCTTCAGGATAGGGGAGGGTTAAGTTATCCCGATAGGCAAATCCTAACAGTCTCATGCCATGGGCTTCGTAGGTTTGCATATTTTGGGCGATCGCGCTATGGCTGGGAATCGGCTGCACCCCTTTTTCGGTCAGAATATGGCTACATTGGGCTAACACAATTTCTGGCGCGCCTTTAATGTGAATAATTGGGCGAGAAGGCTCCGCATCGCTGGCGCGATGGCGAGAATAACCCAAGGTGGCCATATATTTCCGTTCTGGGGAAAAAGTTAACTGGTTTAAAGTGCGAAAACTTTCCCGTTCTTGTTCATAGTTATGCTGCCGATCGTCTAACCATAAGAGCAGCGCTCCTTCAGTGGGATCGCCAATCGGTATAACCTCTTCTTGGCCTAAATTAAGGTTGCAACTGCGCTGTAAATTAGCGGTACTATTAATAGCGATCGCCTCAGCCATCAGCTCTAAGTCTCCTCCAAAACAAGCCTCACTCACTTGCATCTTATTCAGAGTCAAGGTTCCCGTCTTATCAGAACAGATCACCGTAGTTGCCCCAATCGTCTCACACGCTTGCATTTGCCGCACCAGGGCATTTTGCCGGGTCATGCGTCGCATACTATAAGCCAGACTCAAAACCACACTTAAGGGTAAGCCTTCGGGAACCGCCACCACAATCACCGCTACAGCAATCATAAAATAGATCAGTAGGGACGTGGCCGCTTCTGCGGTTATCCAAGTTTGCGGTGTTGGCGGAACCCAGTTAAACAACCAACCGATGCCCAATCCACCCGCTAACACCAATACTCCGATGGCCAAACTTTTGAGCCATGCAAGTAAACCCTCATCTTCTAACCATTCTGGGGATTTCATCTGGGGTTTAATCAAGCTCAATCCTTGATAGACAATGGGTAACCAAACCTTAGTTAAGGCGATCGTCACGCTCAGAATAACTAAACTGGTCACATACCACTGTTGGCCACTGAGATTAAATTCATCTGCCAAAATACCGCGTACAATTAAGGCCGAATCAATTAAAACAGCAATCAACAACCCACAAACCCCAATCAACTGACTCAGGCGATCGAGTTGTTGATTCAGGGGCGTTTTTTCTTCTGTTGGCCCAGCCGCCGCCCGTGCAGTGCGTCCAATTTCTGTTTGATCGCCGATGGCAATTACCTCCAGAATGCCATGGCCATCTACAACGATAGTTCCTCGCATCACCCGATCTGGAGGATAGGCGGTAGAACTAACCGTCACTTTCTCCAACTGCTTAGAGGTCACCTTAGTCACGGGTAGGGTTTCCCCAGTCAAGCTCGACTCATTAATCTGAAACGATACTGCACCAATAACTAAACCATCAGCAGGAACTTCATCCCCGGCTTCAAGTAAAACCACATCTCCAACGACAATCTCCTTTTTGGGGACTTTAGTAAAAATGCTATTGCGGACTACAGTTATGGGGACTTCATCATTGACTTGGTTGAGAATATTAAATTCTTGGGTTGCCTTAAACTCATTGATAAACGAAACTGTAGTCGCTAAAAAAATCGCGATCAGAATCCCCAGACCTTCCAAATATTCTCCATCGACAAAGCCAATGGTCATGGCCAACAGTGCCGCCACAATTAGAATCCGAATAATAGGGTCTTCATACTTTTCTAGATAAAGTTTCCACCAAGGCGTTGGTTCTGGTGGGGTGAGGAGGTTGAGTCCATACCGTTGGCGACTCGCTTCAACTTCTGTCGCTGTTAGCCCCCACAGGTGTTTTGACTCTTCCAGGTGAGGTTGATGTTTTTGAATGGTCATTTGCTGTTTATATTATACAAGGGTTGAAGTAGGGTTTTAAAGACGTGGGATATATACAGATTCTCTCTTCTATGAAGTACAGCTTGAAGCCTAAGACTCTCAGCCATATAAGCTATTACCTATTGCTAGAGTGCGAAGCGCTATATCAAGCCGCTCCATATTCTTCCATCATGATTGAATTTTGACGAAAATGCATCTGTTATCCCCAATGATTAAAGAAATGTTAACAAAAGGCTAGGTAAACCATCGCTTGAGTAGAGTGCGTTAATGATGCACCCCACTTGTCGATAGAGTTAACCCGGATTAAAAATAGGGAGGTTGATATACTCACGAGGCTAAAGCCACCGTGAGTCTTGACCGTTCACCGTGACTAGCAGCCTGACATGAGAGAACTAGAAAAGCTGTCCTAGAAGAACGGGCTTTTAAATCCAAGGGGTTCGATAAAAATGGAGGCGGCCAAATCCAAGAAAGGCTTTTTGGGGTTTTTCTCCGTGGGGAAAGGCGGTTACTCCAAATAGATATACGCCGGTTACACTGGGATTTCTCACGGGATACAATCCAACAGTAAATGTTGTTCCAGGGGGGATGGGTTCCTCTAACATGAGGGTAAGAGTCCGCTGGGCGATCGCCACTTCTTCTATGCTAAACGATCTACCCCGATTCCGGCGATCGCCCGCAAAAACCCTTGTCCGTTGAGCCTCATACCGAGGGACATCAAACCCTTGAGTTTGAGTTATTTCTAGCTTCTTGAGGGGTTCACTGGCATCTTCAGGGAGTTCGATAGTAAAGTAATAGGCGGCACTCCAAGCGCGAATGGTGTTATTGGTGGTAGTAACAGAGATTAACCGAGGTACTCCCGCAAAGGCTGTAATTCCATCTCGTAGAGTAACCGCATACACGGGTGAGGATAAGGGAATGGCTAGACCAGGAGAGCCAACAGTCAATGCCAAAAGGCAAAGCGGCAACACCAATGGTTTATAACACTGTATCGAATTACCCATTACCTTTACCTCATTGATAATTTGCTGTTTGTCAATGGTGAGAATTAGCCAACTTTGGGGACATCGTAGACGCAAAGCGGCTTCTCGAAGTGTTATACCCTTGCCTCCATACCACTCTTATCCTGTTTTAGCTGATTTTACCCTAGCTCAACAGAACGGTTCAAAGTGCGATATAATAGACTATTACATTTGTTGAACCAATCTAGCGTTGGAGGTTTGATTGTCAAAATTTCAATTAAAAGTTCTCTGGTTAGAGGATAACGTTGCTATTACCGTCGATCAAGTGGTAGGGAAAGGCTTGAGTCCATTGACTTGCTACTTTTTCTGGCCCCGTAATGACGCTTGGCAACAACTCAAAGATCAACTCGAAGAGAAACACTGGATTGATGAGCCCGATCGAGTTGGACTCCTCAACCAAGCAACAGAAGTGATTAACTACTGGCAAGAGGAAGGTCAAAAACGACCGATGTCAGAAGCTCAAGCCAAATTCCCAGAAGTTGTCTTTACCGGTAGCAGTTGAAACCTACTGGTAATGGGGCATGGGTCAGCCCTTTTCCCTTAAAGTCCGCTTTTTTTCGGCTGTCACCTTGGGGGGGCAAACGCCTAAAACTTATGTTCCGCCAGAAAATAAAACCCTCCTCTAGTTCCGAGGAGGGTTTAGATTTTACTAAGGGTTGAGGATATTTCTCTATAACTTGACCATGCCACCAGCGGCTTGGAATTTTGCCCTCGCCCGCTTTAAGGCTTGGGTCGCTTGAAACTGTTCTTGACGGTCATCAACATTAACTTTGCTCAGGCGCTCTTGGGCTTTTTGATAAGCACTTTCAGCCTCTTCCAAATTAATATCGCCACCCAAGGCTCCCCCATTCACTAGGATGGTCACTTCATCATCATCTACCTCAGCAAAGCCACCCATCAAAGCAATGGGTAACCATTCTTTTTGAGATTGGGGGCGCACTTGCATTACACCAATATCGAGAGCAGACAAGAGGGGAGCGTGACCACTGAGAATTCCCAGTTGTCCAGTCGTACTCGGTAAAATCACCTCATCCGCCACATCATCCCAGACAGTCTTATTAGAAGCAATAACACGAACTTTTAGGGTCATGAGTTGATTGAAATTCTAGATTGAGAACTTATTTTTGAAGTTTTGAGCGTTAACTTTTAGGTTGGGTTCACTCAGGATGCAACCCAACCTAACGATCGGAAAGCTAGAGATTAACCCTTAGCAGCCAATTTTTCCCCTTTGACGATCGCCTGGCTAATATCGCCTACCATATAGAAGGCCTGCTCAGGCATATGATCCAGCTCTCCAGAAAGAATCATCTTGAAGCCTTTGATCGTCTCATCAAGCTTCACATACTGACCCGGAGAACCAGTAAATACCTCAGCCACAAAGAACGGTTGAGATAGGAAACGCTCAATTTTACGGGCACGAGCAACCGTCAAACGGTCATCTTCAGACAACTCATCCAAGCCCAAAATTGCAATAATATCTTGCAGTTCTTTATACCGTTGCAGCGTAGACTGAACTGCACGAGCCGTTTGATAGTGATCGTCACCCACAACACTCGGTTGTAGCATAGTCGAGGTAGAACCCAGAGGATCGACCGCTGGATAAATCCCCTTAGAAGCCAGACCGCGAGACAATACCGTGGTTGCGTCCAAGTGAGCAAATGTAGTTGCTGGAGCAGGGTCAGTCAAGTCATCCGCAGGAACATAAACCGCTTGAATCGAAGTAATCGAACCTTCACGGGTCGAAGTAATCCGCTCTTGCAATTCACCCATTTCCGTACCCAACGTCGGCTGATATCCTACCGCCGAAGGCATCCGACCGAGCAGCGCTGATACTTCAGAACCCGCTTGTACAAACCGGAAAATGTTATCGATAAACAGCAGTACGTCTTGCTTACTCACATCACGGAAATATTCCGCCATCGTCAGAGCAGAAAGACCTACCCGCATTCTTGCTCCGGGGGGTTCATTCATCTGACCATAAACCAGAGCTACCTTAGACTCGCTCAAGTTTTCCGCATTAATTACCCCAGATTCAACCATTTCGTTGTAGAGGTCATTTCCTTCACGGGTGCGCTCGCCTACACCACCGAATACGGATACACCACCATGGGCTTTAGCAATATTGTTAATCAGCTCCATGATAATAACGGTTTTGCCCACACCCGCTCCACCGAAGAGGCCGATTTTACCACCCCGACGATAGGGAGCGAGGAGGTCTACCACCTTAATACCGGTTTCAAAGATAGAGGGCTTAGTTTCCAGGTCAGTGAGTTTGGGAGCTTCCCGGTGGATAGGAGAAGTATCTTCGCTGGTAACCGGGCCTTTCTCATCCACTGGATCTCCTAGGACATTGAAGATCCGTCCCAGGGTGACATTTCCTACAGGCACACTAATCGGCGCACCCAAGTCAACAATGTCCATACCTCGTGTGAGTCCATCTGTAGCGCTCATCGCCACAGCACGGACTTGGTTGCCACCGAGAAGTTGTTGTACTTCGCAGGTGACAGAACGCTCTTGTCCATCTGCATTTTGTTTAACGACTCGGATTGCATTATAGACCTGGGGCAGTTTGCCACTGGGAAATTCTGCATCAATAACCGGGCCAATGATTTGAACAATTTTACCAACGCTTGTTTGCTCTGATGTAGCTACCATATCTTCGCCTATTGTGATTGCTGCTCAAGAATATGACTGGGGACAGTCGCTGGTTTCCTATGAGTTGTACAGGAAGGGAAGAGACGGTTTTAGGGACGAATCAATTTCCTCTGGATGCGAGGGAGTTGATCCCGGCACTTAAGAGGATGGCGATCGGGCCTTAATCCGGTTGAGCTTCCTGTTTTCTCACCAGCATAATTCTTAAAGCATTTAAGTTTAAGAATGTCATCTTTCAGATTATCACGGGATGTTCACCCAATAAAGCGGCAAGGCAAAAGGCAATAGGCAATAGGTAAGCTATCTCCGTGTCCCCGCGTCCCCCCATCCCTGCGTCCCCCATCTCCCTACCCTAGGGTACGGTAACCCGTACTGTTTCGCCTGTTGCAAGGGTTGCTCGCCTCAGATTACATTAGCACTCAGGAGTTGAGAGTGCTAACGACTGACATAGCCCCTCAGTTCCTTAAACCTGATTAACTTTTTACAATCAAATCGGAGAAGATTTTCCTATGGCAGCAGTATCCCTGAGTGTTTCTACAGTTAAACCCCTTGGCGATCGCGTCTTTGTTAAAGTCAGCGAAGCTGAAGAAAAAACCGCTGGTGGTATCATTCTGCCTGATAACGCCAAAGAGAAACCCCAAGTGGGAGAAATTGTCCAAGTTGGCCCAGGCAAACGCAACGAAGATGGTTCCCGTCAAGAGCCAGAAGTCAAAATTGGCGATAAGGTTCTCTACTCCAAATATGCTGGAACCGACATTAAACTCGGTAATGATGACTATGTTTTGTTGTCTGAAAAAGACATCCTTGCTGTAGTAAGCTAACTGGCTCACTGCTAATCCTACTCTACATAAACCTATCCATTTCTATACACCGATCAAGGATCTAAGAACACTATGGCAAAACGCATCATCTATAACGAAAACGCTCGTCGCGCCCTGGAAAAGGGAATGGACACTCTGGCTGAAGCAGTAGCCGTTACCCTAGGGCCTAAAGGCCGGAATGTGGTTCTAGAGAAGAAGTTTGGCGCTCCCCAAATCGTTAATGATGGGGTGACCATTGCCAAAGAAATCGAACTCGAAGATCATGTGGAAAACACAGGTGTTTCCCTGATCCGTCAAGCGGCTTCTAAAACTAATGATGCTGCTGGTGACGGAACCACCACCGCTACCGTATTAGCCCATGCCATGGTCAAAGCGGGTCTGCGTAACGTGGCGGCTGGCGCTAATCCCATTGCCCTGAAGCGCGGTATTGATAAAGCGACCGGTTTCTTGGTAGATAGAATTGCTGGTCATGCTCGTCAAATCGAAGACTCCAAAGCGATCGCCCAAGTTGGCTCTATCTCCGCCGGTAACGACGAAGAAGTGGGCACCATGATTGCTGAAGCCATGGATAAAGTCGGTAAAGAAGGGGTCATTTCCTTAGAAGAAGGAAAATCCATGACTACCGAGCTGGAAATCACCGAAGGGATGCGCTTCGATAAAGGCTATATCTCTCCCTACTTCGCCACCGATACCGAGCGCATGGAAGCGGTTCTTGATGAGCCTTATATCCTGCTAACCGATAAGAAAATCACCCTGGTTCAAGACCTCGTACCGGTTCTAGAGCAAGTGGCTCGTTCTGGCAAACCCCTACTGATTATTGCTGAAGATATCGAAAAAGAAGCTCTAGCGACTCTAGTGGTGAACCGTCTGCGTGGTATTCTGAATGTCGCTGCGGTTAAAGCGCCTGGTTTCGGCGATCGCCGTAAAGCGATGCTCGAAGACATTGCGGTACTCACTGGCGGTCAAGTGATCACGGAAGATGCTGGTCTCAAAATCGACAGCACCAAACTCGACCAACTGGGTAAAGCACGCCGCATCACCCTCACCAAAGACAACACCACCATTGTGGCTGAAGGCAACGAACAAGGCGTTAAAGCCCGTTGCGAACAAATCCGCCGTCAAATGGATGAAACCGATTCTTCCTATGACAAGGAAAAACTGCAAGAGCGGTTAGCGAAACTCGCTGGTGGCGTTGCCGTAATCAAAGTCGGCGCGGCTACCGAAACCGAAATGAAAGACCGCAAACTGCGCCTCGAAGATGCTATCAACGCGACTAAAGCTGCGGTTGAAGAAGGTATCGTTCCTGGTGGCGGTACAACTCTAGCTCACCTCGCTCCTGGCTTAGAAGAATGGGCGAATGCTAACCTGAGCAACGAAGAACTGACAGGTGCTTTAATCGTCAGCCAAGCTCTGGTTGCTCCTCTGATGCGGATTGCTGAAAATGCCGGTCAAAACGGTGCAGTTATCGCTGAACGGGTGAAAGAAAAAGACTTCAACGTGGGCTACAATGCTGCGGATAACAGTTTTGGCGATCTCTTTGAAGCCGGTATTGTTGACCCCGCTAAGGTTACTCGCTCTGCCATGCAAAATGCGGCTTCTATCGCTGGCATGGTCTTGACTACCGAATGTATTGTTGTAGACAAGCCCGAACCCAAGGATAATGCGGCTGCGGGCGCAGGTATGGGTGGTGACTTCGATTACTAATTCCCCGTCTACGACATTGAATAGTTTCTAGTCTTCATCCCCCGGTTGCTATGGCAACCGGGTTTTTTATATGACTAGAAACCGGGTTTCTCGCTTATCCTCTCGTTCGTCGCCTCAACTTTTGTAGAAACCCGGTTTCTTCCCACTACGAAGGGTTGGAGGTAGGTTTACAATGTAGACACTAGAGGCACTGAGGGTTATCGATGAAAGAAGCGATCGCTCACAATTTAACTCGCTATCGCCGTGGCTTACAGATATCAGAAGACTCTTTAGCCCAACGGGTTGGCTTGAGTGTGGAAACTATTGTTAGCTATGAACAAGGGCTAGTTCTACCCCATAGTAAACACCTGTCCTTGTTAGCAAAACACCTGGGAGTTACTCTGGATGACTTGTTAAACCCAGTTGATGAAACGTCCTCAAAACTGGGTAATTTTTGTTTTCGTGCCCATTCTAGCTTTACTAATAATCCGGCGTTTGCCACAAAAATCTACAACTTACTCGCCACCTATACTGCCCTAGAAACGGCGATCTCTCTCCCACCTTACGCACCAGAAACTACTCCCTGCGATCGAGTAGAAGATAACGAAAACCGTATTCAACAGGTTGCTCAATCATTTCGCGCCCGTTTAGGCATTGGAGATACTCCCATTGCCAATTTATTTGAATCCGTAGAAGAACTTGGCCTAAAGATTTTACGCTTACCCATTGAAGAAAAAGGGTTCTTTGGGTTGAGTGCTTTTAGTCTGACTCAAGGAGCATTTGTACTCGTAAATACTCACCAGATTACCATTGAGCGTCAATTATTCACCCTTGCCCATGAAATTGGACATCTGATTTTTCATCGGGATGAATATCAAGATCCATCTCCGATCGCAGAAAACACTGAAGCCCAAAAAGCACGAGAAAGAGTGGCCGATTATTTTGCTAGTCATTTGTTAATCTCTCCCCTAGCATTTGAGCAAGCTTGTCGGAATATGGATTATAATCTACTGAAGCTGAAAGCTTATTTTCGTGTGAGCTATGCCACGATTCTTAAGCGATTTGATGAGCTAGGAATTAAGGACTATGGATCGATGATCAAAGAACTAAACTGGCGGTATAAGCAAGAAAAAGGGCATACTTTAACCAAAGATATGGAACTAGAACCCCAGCTTCAGGATCGTGATTTCCCGCTGAATCAACGATATCAAATGTTAATTGGAAAAGCTCTGAAACAGGAAAAGATATCTGAGTTAAAGGCGGCAGAGCTGTTAGGTCAAACCATTGAGTCCTTACGGGTAGATCGGCGAAATTTGGAGGTTTATAGCCTTGTCTGAATCCAGGGATTGGAAGGGAATGATTTTGGATGCGACGGCTTTAATTGATTTCCAATATCTAGAGGATTGGGATTGGCTCAACAACTATTATGCTCCTCTCTATATTGCACAGGAATTGTTGGATTCAGATCATCTAGAAGCGGGTACGAAGACAACAGCAGCAGAGCCTCTCACACCCATTTGTATGGACACTGAAGTGATGTTTACCAGTTTTTATCAGTTTGGGCAAGAAGCTCGTTTATTGAGTATTGGAGATCGCTCTACGCTGGCGATCTCCAAACACCGTTTTTTGCTCTGTGCCAGTGATGATGGATTAGTCGTTAAATTTTGTGAGAAATACCCCTCTTTTGTCACTCTGCCGAATCAAGATAGGAATTAAGATAAGGGATT